>JAPKZC010000409.1 GCA_026394025.1 Candidatus Solibacter sp. | reverse complement strand
GCAGGGAAAAGCAGTCCAGACTGAATGGGAGCGCTATAGAAGGGAGTTGGGCGTCCCACAGAGACACGAATGCGCCCGCGCCCGAGAGCACGTGATTGGGCCGCGGCGTATGTCATGATCTACGAGCTGTCCAGAGACCGGCACTGGGAGGCCAATTGCCGGGCGGACAGATTTGGGCCGATCCGCATTTCTCCATTGCAGTGAGGACATTGGTAGGTTGAGGTTTCGGCGGTGACTGGCGCCGAAACCTCGGATGGTTCTGGCGCGACGGCAAGGAGTTGCCGTGCGAGGGCGAGCCGGGCCGAGCGATGCGTGTTGGCCAGATATCCGCGCCGCCGCCGAAATGCATCGCGCAAGTGTGGAAACGCCCTGTCCAGCTTTTCGGAAGCTCCGTGGGCGGTCTCCACGGCGTCGTGCGCAACGGGCGCCGGCGGCGGGGTGGCCTCGCAGCGCGTGCGCAGGCGCAGATTGAGGACACGTGCGCGAGCGCCGAGCGCTCCGGCTCGGCGGCATTGGGCGGGGGTCTTTTGATTGAAAAGTGCACCTGGCTGATAGGTCATCACGACATTCATTGATCCGGTGCGCGCGGAAGGCAAGTGCAAAAACGCGGGGGCGCCGCGGGGCCCGTCGTCCAGGTGGCCCGCACCGCGCGCGTGGGCGCCGACGTTGCCCAGGAGGACGTCCGGTGGGCACAACACCACCACGCCTGGCGGGCGCGGTGGCGCCACGTTTGGCGGGAGTGGGGTTGCGTTCTTGCCAGTGGCTTGCAACTGGCTTGAGCGCACGGCGGGGGGCCGGCGGCGGGCTTCGGACGCGGGTATCCGGTGTCCGGCGCGGTGTCCGCCAGAACCGGCGCGGAACACCTTGCCCACATTTTGCACACATTTTTTTCGAAAACCACCCGTAACGGGGCGTAGTTCAATCGGCACGAACTGGACTTGAAAGGCGTCCTAAGCCGCGTGTTTCCGTGGACTTACCGGCACGGGCCAGCACCAAACTGGCACAGCCTGGAATGGCTTGGGGCGGGTATAGCTCAATTGGGAGAGCGCTGCGTTCGCAATGCAGAGGTCGGGGGTTCGAATCCCCCCCTCTCCGCCATCCCAAACTCATATCTATCACGAGGAAGTGGGGCCACCAGGGCCATTTTGTTGGAAGGGTGCCGACTGGTGCGCAAAGGAAACCGGGGGGAAGTTGGTGGACGACGGGGGGATCGAACCCCCGACCTCTGCATTGCGAACGCAGCGCTCTCCCAGCTGAGCTAGTCGCCCACTTCTGCCAGTCAATTACAATATAGCAGATGGCAGGCTTCCAAATCACCAGGCAACTGATCCGCATGCGCCGCGACTGGGATCGCCGGGCGCGCGAAAATGCCCGCCATTATGTGGTCACCGGCCAGCACCAGTGGACGGATGAGGAATTCTATCAATCCGGGCAGGTCACGATGGAGGAAGAGATTCTCAACGACCTGTCGAATATCTGCCAGGGACGGGACCCGAGGGACATGAGGGTGCTCGAGATCGGCTGTGGCGCGGGGCGGGTGACGCGGGCTTTCGCGGAGTTTTTCGGTGAAGTGTATGCGGTGGATATCAGCCGCGAGATGGTGCGGCAGGCGCGCCAGTCGGTAGCCGGCTTTCCCAACGTCCACGTGATGCGAAACAACGGCAAGGATCTGTCCGCCGTGACGCCGCATTGGTGGGGGCGCTTCGGAATCGGCCAGCCGTTGGAGTTCGATTTCGCGTTCTCGATGATCGTGTTCCAGCACATTCCGAGCCGCGAGATTATCGAAAACTATGTGCGCGAAGTACACCGGATCCTGCGTCCCGGAGCGCTGTTCAAGTTCCAGGTGCAAGGTTCACCGGTGGATGCCGACCCGGAGCATAGCTGGGTCGGCGACTGGTTCACGGAGCAACAGGCTCGCGAAATGGCTGAACGCTGTGGATTTGAATTACGGTATCAGAACGGCGCGGGCGACCAATACTACTGGTTGTGGTTCTTCAGGCGGTGAATTCCCAATATCCCGGGTGAACTAAGAGCCGGATCCGTTTGCGCCGGAAGACTCATCCTGTTTCCGCTGCCGGCGGCTGGCCCAGTATTTGCGCATCCGCTCCGAAACTTCCTGACGTTCCGAGGAGTTCATGGACTTGCGGCCCCGACGGCTGACAGGCTTGGGCACCTCAGGCAAGGAACCAGCGGTCCGTTAAATCCATCGCATCACAACGGAAGACCATTCGCAGAGTGCCAAGGGCCATCTGAATGTTACATCGAATGCGGCGATCAATTCTACAAAAATACCTCGTTATCTTGTCAGGAAAGGCCAGTGTGGTACCAGCCTCATACCGTACCTGGTAATGGACAGGTATAGCACGAAAGCTAGTAGGAGCAGTACGGGGATAACGATGGTCATGGTCTTCTTCCAGGGGAACCTGCGGTTCTCCCGGTTCAGTACCAACAGATATCCAGCGAAAATGCCGACGTAGAACAGGAAGCACATTGGCACGGCAAACAACATGAGGTTGAAGACGTCCGGGGTCGGCGTGACGATGGCTGCCAGGATGAATATGGCGAGAATCGCGTACCTGCTGTGCCGCACGAGAAACCCTGGATTGACAATTCTCAACAATGTCAGGAAGAAGATCAGTACGGGGAGTTCGAAAACCAGACCCACACCCAGAGTCACATTGACGAATAAGTTGAAATACTCGGTAATGGATACCATGGCAACCACATGGTTGCCCTGACCGATGCTTAACAGGAAAGTAAGTCCGAACCGGAAGACCACGAAATATGCGAAGATCCCGCCGAGGATAAACAGGCCGCCGGCGCCGAGCACGAAAGGCGCCGCCCACCTGCGTTCCTTGCGGTAGAGGCCCGGCGCGATGAACGCCCATACCTGATACAAAATCCAGGGAGCGGCCAGGAAGATGGCGCACAGAACCGGGAGCTTGAACCAGATGACATTGAAGGCTTCCATCGGTTCGATCTGGACCAGGTTCTGTTCCTTGTAACCGAGCGTCTTGAGAGCCGCGACCGCAGGCTGGCAGACGAAATCCCAAAGCGCGCTGGAGTAAGTCAGACTCAGCCCGAATGCCACCCCCACACCGATGAGGGAGCGAATGATGCGATTGCGGAGCTCTTCCAGATGTTGCAGGAACGACATGCGGAGCATGCCGTCATCGTCCTCATCGCCGCCATCGCCGCCGCCGGATGGCGGAGGCGGGGGCGGAGTCTTGCCGCCCCCACCCGGCCGCGGTAGCGTCGCTACTTCTTGCGTGAGAACGGGAGCCTGCGCCGGGACAGGCGTAGGAGCGGCGGCGGGAGGTTCGGGCTCGTGCGGATATCCATCCTCGTAGCTATCCGGTGCATCGGCCGGCTGTACCGCCGGCTCCAGGGACGCCGCATGATCCGGCTGCAACGCATCCGGCTCCCCCGGATGCACACTACCGGTGGAAGACGCTTCCCCGGCGGGGGGAACGGCCGTCCCCTTCTGCTCTTCGGATGGATTCATTCGTTATGTGTTGTGTTCGACCGGCGCCGCGGGGCGTTGTTGCAGTTGCTCGAGGTAGTGGTCCGTCGAATCTTGCGCCGGGGCTTCCGGCACATATTCGTAGGATTCGCCATCGGCGGCGATTTCCGAGCCCTGAGCAACCGTGCCTTCCGGCAGACCGGCTGGTGATTCAGCGTCCTGAGGTGCGGATGCGCTTAAAGTGGATGGGCTGGTGACAGTAGAATCGTAGTTTTCGGTACCATATGAACCCTCGTACGTGGATTCACTGGACGAGTAATCGTAGCTATACGTATCGGACTGATACTGATTCGAGATTTCCTTAAACGACTCTGTCTCCTGTTCCAGGCTTTTCATTTCGCGATCGAACGTGGACTTCAGTTCGCTCGATGCGCGACGGAACTCGGTCAATGCTTTTCCCACGGTGCGACCCAACTCCGGCAATTTCTTCGGACCGAAGAGAATCAGCGCGAGGAAAAAGATGAAGACCGTTTCCGGCCAACCCAGCGGACCCATGGTTTCATTTCCTCCAAGAATAGCTTCTCTGCCACATCATAGCACGCGTTGCCGCACCACCCTGGCGCGCCTTGGAGCGGGGAGGGGGCGGGGCAGGCTGCCCCGCCCCCTGTCCCCCGCGGCCTCCCGCGCGGACCTTGCCCGGCCTGCCACCGGAGGGCCTTAGAACCGCAGCGGCCCGCGGAATGCGCTATTTGTGCACCGTGAGGTACACGGTTTGAGCCGCCTTTGTGGAGCCAACCTGAAACACGATGGGGTAGTCTCCATCGGCAACGCTGGGGACGGTGAAAACGAATTGGTATTCGCCTATGATGCCAGGAGCCAGACCACCGTAGGCGACCTTGGCAGTTGTCGTGCCGAAACTGATGGTCAGATTCGGGATACTGGTGCTGGGGCCGGCGATGACGCCCGGCAGACTGGAGGGAGTCACGGGCCCAAAGCCGATGCCGTACACGATAATGGTGTCTCCCGGCGCAGCCGGACGGAACGCCGCCCCGGGGATTAAGTTGGCGTTGCCCACGAATACGAGGTTCGAGAACTGTGCAACCAGATACTGCTTGCCGTTGATCAAGAAACTGGAGGGGGCGAGCAATCCGGGAGCGATGGCAGCCTCAGACACAGTGGTCGCGGCGCTGGTGCAGGATGATGTGGTGACGGTGAGTGGCACGTCTCCAGTGGCGGTGTCTGCCGGCGCCTGCACATTGATCTGCAAGGGGCTGACGTAACCGACAAAGGCTTTCTTGCCGTTGATCGAAACGGAGACGCCATCCAACGAGGTGGGGGCATTGGATCCGCTGAAATCGGATCCGGCCCATTGGCGGGTGGTCTGGGACAGGTTAGTCCCCTTGATTTCAAGCCAGGATCCCGGGGCGAAGGTTGTGGACCCGCCAAAGTCGCCGAGCGAGCTCACCGAAGTGACCACCACGCCGCAAGCCGGAGGCGGAGGAATCACCACGGGATCGGTGACGGTGGCGGTGAAAGTTGCGGTCAGGCTGCCGACCGTGGCAGTCACCGTCAGGGAGCCGGCCTTCGTGGGTGTCGCGCCGATACCGGCTTGCCCATTGGAGTCGGTTGCCGACGATGGCGCCGACAGGGTTGCCGAACCGGCGCTGACTTGAAAGGCAACCGTCATCCTGGGCACCGGGAAGGAGGTGCGGCCGGTCACCTTCACGACCATGGCTTTGAGTGCGGTTCCGGTGACGCCGGATTGGGAATTGCCGCTGACGATTTCCATCTTTACGGGGTCGTTTGGCTGCAGTTTGCGTATCCGGCTGTTGGCGGGGTCGGCTATGATCACATCACCGGCCGCGGCCAGGGCGATGCCTCTCGGGTAGTTGAAGAGGGAGCCTGGCCCGGATGACGCATCGTCGCCGCCATAGCCCGTGCCATTACCGCCGGCCACCCGGGCGATCGTGCCGTCGCGCGCCACATAGCGCACGCCGCTGTAATCCGCAAACCAGAGCCCGCCACTGGAATCCGGGGCCATGGCGAAAGGATATATCTGCGCGGCCGTGGCCTGCCCGCCATCTCCCGAGAGGCAGCAATTGCCGGTACCTGCGAAGGTCGTGATCACGCCCAGAGGATCGACCTTGCGAATCCGGTATGTCTCGTTGATGTACAGGTTGCCCGCACCGTCCACCGCCAGATCAAAGGGGTTCCTCAGCTGCGCCGCCGCCGCCGGCCCGCCGTCCCCGCCAAAAGCGTAGACTCCGTTGCCGGCATAGGTCGAGAGCCCTCCGGCGGGCGTCACCTTCTTGATTCTATTGGCACCCTGCTCAGACAGGTAAAGAGTACCCGAACCGTCAACGGCAATGCCGGAGATGTAATAGAAGGTTGAATTGAGCGCGCCCAGTGAGTCATTGGAGGTGCAACAGCTACCGTTTCCGGCGACCGTGGTGATGGTACCCGACGCCGAGATCTTTCTCACGCGATAGTCCGACTGATCTACGAAGAACAGGTTTCCCTTGGAATCGATCGTAATCCGGTCGGGATAAGCCAGGGTAGCCGAAGTGGCGGGGTTGCCGTCGCCACTGAAGCCGGGTTCGCCGGTCCCGGCAATGGTGGTGATGGCGCCATCGGTTGCGATCTTGCGTATCCGGTGGTTCATGGTATCGGTGACGTAAACCGTCCCATCAATGGCAACCGCGACCCCTTGCGGGCGATGCAACAGCGCCGACGCGGCAGGACCGTCATCGCCGCCG
Organism: Candidatus Solibacter sp.; assembly: GCA_026394025.1. Taxonomy (GTDB): domain Bacteria; phylum Acidobacteriota; class Terriglobia; order Bryobacterales; family Bryobacteraceae; genus Solibacter. Next base: position 622 of record JAPKZC010000409.1, on the reverse strand, counting down.
AAGTGGACTTTTCCGGCCACGGTGGCGATGGCCCCTCGCGAGACCATCCGCACCCGCTCGTTGTTACTCTCCACGATGTTGTTGGAACTGTCAGCCGCCATGCCACTCACCCCGGAAAACCGGGCGCCCGACGCACCGTCTCCCTCTGCCGCGAACCCATCTTTCCCGGATCCGGCGAAGGCAGAGATAATTCCCCCGGAAACCATGCGCGCGCGGGCGGTCTGGAAGTCCCAAAAATACACGTTTCCTGTGCTGTCCGCGGTCATCGGACCCACGCTCACATATGCCGAAGTTCCCAATCCGCCATTCGGGGAAGCGCAGCAGACCGCGTTGCCGGCGATGGTATTGATCTTGCCATCGGTGCCCACCATGCGAACACGATAATTGTTTGTGTCGGCAATGTAAAGATTGCCGGCGCCATCGATGGAAATGTACCGCGGATAGTTGAGCAACGCCTCCGTGGCCGGTATGCCTTCTCCCTCGTAGCCTCTTCCGTTGCTGCCGGCGACGGTCTGTACAATGCCATTCGCGGTAACCTTGCGAATCCGGTGGTTGTTATAGTCGCTGACGTACAGGTTCTTGGCGCTATCCACAGCAATGGAGTAGACGCCGTTGACCAGCG
>JAPKZC010000894.1 GCA_026394025.1 Candidatus Solibacter sp. | reverse complement strand
GGCTTCATCCATCAGCAGGACTTGCGGTTTGTGGAGCAGCGCCTTGGCGACTTCCACGCGGCGGCGCAAACCACCGGACAGGGTATCCACCAGATCCGTTCGGCGATCCTCAAGGCCCAGACGCTCCATGGCGCTTGCCATGCGTTCGCGCAGGGTGGCGCCACTGAGCCCGTGCAGATGCCCCTGCGCGCGGAGATTTTCTTCGACGGTAAGGGCTTTGTCCAGGCTTTGGGTTTGGAAAACGACGCCGACCGTGCGCCGTACCGCGGCGGGGTCGCGCGCCACATCGAACCCGGCGATTTCGGCGCGCCCCTCGGTGGGCACCATCATGGTGGAGAGAATCCGGAAGAGGCTCGATTTCCCGCCGCCGTTGGGGCCGAGCAGTCCAAGGATCTCGCCCTTCTTCACTTCGAAGCTGACGTTTGCAAGGGCGACCCGGTCGCCGTAGCGGTGAGTGAGATTTTGAACTGCGATCACAATCCCGGCCTATCCAGGAGCATCAAACCGTAGATCAGCGGCAGGTACAAAACCGAGGTCAGCAACACCGCCCGCGCGCGCACCAGGGTGCGATCCAAAGCCACGCGCACACCGGAATAAAGGTACACCAGGCCCAAGATCAAAGCGCCGATCAAATAGATGCGTCCCGTCATTCCCAGCATACCCGGAACCAGGCTGACCGGAATCAGGGCGATGCCGTAGAGCACAATCTGCCGCGCCGTGGAGCGGCAATCCGGCTCCACCACGGGCAGCATCCGTATGCCGGCGCGGGCGTAGTCTTCCTTGTACATCCAGGCGATGGAATAGAAGTGTGGGAACTGCCACAGGAAGAGAATGGCGAACAGCACCCAGCTTTCGCGAGTGATGGCGCCGGCGGCGGCGGCGTAGCCGATCATCGGCGGCATGGCCCCGGGAATGGCGCCCACCGTGGTGCTCCACCAGGTGCGCTGCTTCATCGGCGTATAGAGGAAGAGGTAGCTGGCCAGCGTGAAAGCGCCAATCAGGCCGCTGAGCAGATTCACTCCCAGCCACAACTCCACGAAGCCTGCCACGGAAAGCGCGATGCCGAACATCAGGGCGCGCCCAGCGATCAGGCGGCCCGAGGGCAGCGGCCGCCCCGCCGTGCGGCGCATCTTCAGATCCGCCGCGCGCTCATACCACTGATTGAGCGCCGCCGTGCCCGAAGCGATCAGGCCGGTGCCCAGGATGGTATGCAGCAGCAACAGCCAGTTGATCTCCCGCCAGGCGTGCGACGGCAGCCCGTTCCTCCATGTACCCGAAACGCATTGGGCCGCGCCAGCATGGCCAGCGCGACCGCCGCGCCCACCGCCAGCGACCCCACGGCGACATGCGCCACCGTGAACAACACCAACACCGGCATGGGCTGCGGCGCGCCTGCGTAAACAATGCGCGCCATGTAGGAGCCAATGCCAAGGAAAACCTGCGAAAACGTAATCGATAGCAGCACCAGGGCCGGACGGCGGAGCCTCGGGTTTTCCAGGTTCTGCAGCAAGATGTTGAGGCCGGCCCACATCACCAGCATGGTGGCGAACAGCGCGCCCACGATATGTGCAACCGGGGTCATGACTCCGTAGCGAACGCACGCGCCGAGAATGGTCTGAGAGAAGAGGGCGACCGTGCAAACTACGGTAGGCGCGGCCCAGCCTCCTCCGTAGCCGGCATACAGCCCGACACAAATCGCCACAAGAATCGCGAAGAAGAGTTGCCCCAGCGCGGCGTGCGCGATGGTGGCCCAAGCCGGCGTCACGAATCGCACTGCCACCCCGCCCAGCGCAGCCTGCGCCAGCACCACGGCCACCGCCGCCCAAGCCAGCCAAGAACCGCTCCCTGACGGTCGCGGCTCGGCGTGCAGGTGCGTGGTCCCATCGGAGCCACGACCGTCAGGGAGCGGTTTCTCCGTCCCCACAGCCAGCGCCAGCCCCACCGTCAGCAGCCCCACCAGCATGGCGGCCACGCGGTGCGCGAACTCGTAGCGGATACCGCCTTCCAACGTGGGAACCAGGCGGCCCCACGACAGCGGCCAATCGGGGACAGAGAGAGCCGCATCGTTGCTCGTGACCAGCCCGCCGGCGATCACCAGCCCGAAGGTACAGCACGCCACGAACATCGCGTAGCGGCGTAACCAGAGAGAACCCACACTGTTAAGATGCATGGAAAGCGGGGCAAGCTTCCCAAAACCTGCCCCTTTTTATCTAACTCTTATAGGAGAACTCTACAGTTTTGCTCTCCTTGGCCCCCACGGTGACCGTTTGTTCCATCGGTCCGTACTTCTCGTGCCAGCTTTGAATTACGTAGGTCCCAGGAGGTAGACCCTTTATTGTAAACGTTCCGTCGTCGCCCGTCACGGCAAAGAACGGATGGCCCACCACGCCGATGTATGCGCGCATCCACGGATGCACATTGCACTTCACCGGAATCATGACTTCCTGGCGGCCGAACGATTTCGTCATCGGCGCCTGCCCTGGTGACTGCGACTCGTTCCAATCCGTGTTCACCGTCGGCTGTGGATGGATGTTGTGGTTGGTGGGGTCGCTGTTCTTGATTTCGAAATTCTGGCCCGTCATCAGCCCGATTACGCGCGGCTTGTACATGCAGCCATTCTGGTCCAGGCTGGTGGTCCCGGCGGGAACCGCCCACTGCTTGTCGGCGGGGAGTCCGGATTTCACCCAGACGAAAGTATATTTCAACGTGCCGTTCTCGTTGACCACTACCTCCTCGCTCTTCTGCGGCGACCCCTTGTGGGCGCGCTCGCAGGCCGGGTTGGCCGACATGTCGAGCGTCGCCATCTTAGGCTTCTCGCCGGCAAACGCCACCTTTCCGGTGATGGTGCCGCCGTTGGCTTCGTCCGGCGTGGCCGCCGCTCCACCGGCCGGTGCGGTAGCCTCGGTCTTGGCGGTCTCCGCCGGTTTATCGCCGCCGCAGCCGCCCAGTGTCAGGCTGCCGGCCAGAACTGCTCCCATCCAAATCTTCTTCATTTCCCTAAATCCCTCCTTGAACTTATTTCCCCGCGCCGGCGCTGCTGCGCAAACGCCCTAATTCTTCCGGTGTGAACTGGAACATGTAGCGGACCAGCAGATCCGCATGATCCTTGGTATATCCGTTGAAGCTGGGCGGCGTGGGTCCGGTGAACACGTAGCGCGTGTTGTCCATGCGGAACAGGCCGCTCGGCATCGCCGTCCCCGGACTCATCAGGGCCGGGTCCAGCATCCACCGTCTGGTCCAGCCCGGCTTGAGGCGCTCTTTGGCCACCGTGAAATTGGGGGCCGTGGCGCGCGAATCGTGCTTCGCGTCGCCCGTCATGTGGCACTTCAAACAAGGTGCGCCTTCGCTGGTGAACAACTGCCGCGCCATGGTGCGCTCGGCATCGTTCAGCGGATCCAATTTCTCGGCGATGAACGGCTGCGCCTGCGAACTCAGCGCCTCGAATAAGCGCACGATCTTGCGCACCTCGCCATCGGAGAAGCTGAAGCTGGGCATCCTGGCCTTTAGATACTGCCGCACGCCATCGCGATTCGTTTCCGTCTCGCTGAGCGCCGGATTGTTAAGGAACTTCATCAGCCAGTCGGGATTGACCCGCGCGCCCTCGCCGATCAGCGTGGGCGGCCGTTGATCCTTCCAATCGGGATCCTGGTACTTCGCCATGCCGTCGAGCGTGCTGTTCTGCCCCACGTGCACCTTGTGGCAGCCCATGCAGTTGTACTTGCGGATCACCCACCAGCCATCGATAATGTCCTGCCGCGCGTCGGTCGGATTGTAGAAGTAGCGCGCCGGCACGCTGGCATCCACCGAGCCAGTCAGAAAGGTGGTCACGGCGTCGATCTCCGGCTTCGAGAGATTGAAGTTCGGCATCTTCAGCCGGTCCTGCTTCGCCTTCTCCTTGCCGGTATCGTAGACCGCCGGGTTCTCCAGCTTGTGCTCGAAGAACCCCTTGTGCGTGTACCAATCCTCCGCCTCCGCCTTGTGGCCGAGCAGCGCGAAATCCAGACGCTCGATGGGTTTCGAACCTTCCTTGGTCAGTTCGGTGCCGATGCGCTGCTCCTCTTCCAAACCTGCGATCTCATGGCAGGCGGCGCAGCCGTAATTGCGTACCAGCGCCAGACCCTGATTCTTCAGGCCGGCGTCGTCCATGTAATCCGCGTTCTGGTAACCGGCGTTGTCGCGCTTGCGGGTGAGCAGGTAGCTGGCGATATCGCGCGCTTCGTCCTCGCTCAAGCGCAGGCTCGGCATGGGAGTCATCTGCTGCACTTGCAGTTCGTGGCCGTCGTTGGGGCACTTGCTGTGCTCCAGGTCGAACACGTAGGGCAGGCCCTTGCTCTGATAGTCCTCGGCGGTCAGGTCCTTCTTCTCGAAGGAGCAGTATGGCGCGGAGCGTTGCCGCGGATTGTGTACCCAGCGCACCAGGTAATCGTAGTTGGCCTTCTCGCCTTCACGGCTCAGGTTGGCGCTGAATGTGCCGCCCTGTTTGGCCGCGCCTTCACCCATGGAGTGGCAGGCCATGCAGCCGCGCGTCTCGAAGGCTTCCCTGCCGCGCGCCGCGTCGCCGGGCTTCTGCGGCGGCAACTCGGCCTTCACACCGGCTTGCCACAGGAACGCCGAAATCGCGCGGATCTCGCCATCGTCCAGGCGGAAGGTCGGCATCTTGGTGCCTTCCCGCCATTGGTGCGGATCTTTCAGCCAAACCGGGATCCATTCCTTTTTCAGTTTGACGCGCGCTTCCTTGAGACTGGGACCGATCTTCTTCACCTCGCGCACCAGGCTGCGCGAGCGCATGTCGAACTGCTCGATCTTGGCGTCCAGCCCGCTGGCCCGGACCTTCAGATCGTTGGCGTGCGCCAACAACTTCTTGGCCTCTTCGTCGGTGGTGCGCGGATTGTTGGCCTTCTGTTCGCTGAACCCCACCTCGCGCTTCCACTCGGCCTTCTGCTGTTCCAGTTGCCGGATCTGCTGGTTGACGCTCGCGATCTCGTCCGCCTCGCGGTCGAAGCCCTCGTAGCGGTGACACCCCATGCAGCCGCGCAGGCGGAAAATCTCGCGGCCCTGGTTGAGCGTGCCGGCCATCTCCGTCACCACTTCCTTGACGTGACACTGCTGGCAGCCGGCCTCGATATTCTCCTTATGGTGCAGCGGCCACAACCAGAATTTGTTGTACCCGTGAGATTTTTCCACGCTGGAAAGCGCCGCGCCATTGCCGCCGTGGCACGGCGTGCAGCCGAACTTTTCGGGATCGTGCAGTTTGAGCAATTCTTTGTTGGGATGGCTGGCGAACACCGCCTCCCCGCCCATCGATGCCTTGGTGATGGACACCGGCTCGCGCGCGCCGAGATGGCAGGATTCGCAGCGGTCCACCAGGTCCACATCCTTCACGTGGATCTGCCGTATGCGGATATCGAAGCCCGCCAGCGAGTTCTCGACCGCCGCGATGGTCGCCGTGCTGGCCTCCGCGATGCGGTCCGAAACGTACAGATCGCGTTTGCTGCGCAGGGCGGTGGCCTGCTTCATCAACTCCACGCGCTCTTGCAGCAGTCTCGCCTTCTCGTCCTTCCACGCCTGAAGTTGCTCGCTCATGGCTTTGAAATCCATGCTGCGCTTCCGGGCCTCGCCCGGCAGCGCGACATCGTGCTTCTCGGCGCGCAGTTCTTCAATCTCCTTGCGCAGCGAGTTCCTGGTGCTCTCGCTGTGCGACACCTCGATCTGGTAGGTCAGTGAGCCGATGTGGCTGCGCACTTCCTGGAAGGGATCGTTGAGCGCCAGGATCTTCGGCACCAGTTCCTGGTTGATCTTTTTGTCGATCGCCGAGGCGCCCGGCAGCGCGGCCTTTTCGGCCTCCTGCATGGCGGCGTCAAGCCGCTTGTATTCGGCCGAAGCCTTGATCTGCCGCTCGACGTCCGCCTGCCCGCCCGCCGCCGTCTTCAGATACCGCGAGTAGAGCTTGACGAAACGCGCCTGATAGCCCTTCCACGGGCGTATCGCGTACGTCTCGTCGTAGAGCCCCCAGGCCATCGAAACCACCAGCAACGCCGAGGAAATGAACAGCGGCTTGCTCAACGACGAATGGACAACCGGGTCCTTCTGTGGATCGCTCATAATGATCGCTTATATGTTGAACCAGGGTGTTACCCAAACGTATTTGATACGGAACAGCAGCCGGATCATGATCTTTACCGGGAGCGAGAGCATGGTCACCAGAAAGACCTGCATCACGGCGTATTGCAGCACGCTCATGCGCGCGTAGATCTTGCGGTTGAACGCAGTGCTGGTGATCAGCTTGTGCATTCCGATGGCCGCGGCCACGCAGTATGCGCCCACTACGCCGGCGCCGAAAATAATCTTCGGCCACTGCGTGTGGATGCCGAAGATGTCCGGCAGATCGCGGTTCACTTCGAAGATCAGCCGGTTATGATCCCACGTGGTCCCTGGCCAGAACCACATCCATCCCGGACCCCGAATCAGCGTGCCGATCACGATCATCGTCACCCACAACACGATGAACCCGAAGATAAACGTTAATATCGAGTACTTTCGCTGTTTAAACGTGTAGTAGCCGTTGCCCAGCGGGTTGGTGTCGATATAGGGAATCACCATCAGCCCCACAATGATCAACGA
>JAPKZC010000754.1:2948-4333 GCA_026394025.1 Candidatus Solibacter sp. | reverse complement strand
CGGCCGCGGCCCAGGGCTGTGGAACCGGTTCGGCGAGCAGCGGATGATCCACGTACAGGACCGAGTCCGCCGCGCCCAGGGTCAGCGCCAAGTCTCTGACGTTCGATCCGGTCAACACCACGGTCAACTGAACACCCAACTCATCGGCGACTTCCCTGCCGAGCGCCAGGGCTTCGTAGGTGGTCTCTGAAATGCGTCCTCTCCATTGCTCGGCCACAACGCAAATGCTTCCCTTCATGGTTGTCACCTCCTCAGAACAGGCCTTTCCCGGCCAGAATGCCACAGAGCTTTTCCGACACCAGTTTGGGGTCGCCATCCAGCATTTCGGCGTGGCCCGCGGGCTGGTTCCGTTTCATCTCGACCACCTGCACCGCCGGCCAGCCTCCGTCCGCCAGTGTTGGTACCTGCCTGCAGTCGATCTTTTGCGACTTCATGGCGGTGCGCACCTTGGCCACTGGAACATACCGGGGCGGTCTCTCCGCCGCCTGTATACCCAGGACCGCGGGCATCGCGACCTCAAGTTCACCCCGAACCCCACCTGGATATTCCCTGATCGCAGTTGCCGTCTTGCCGGCAAGGTCCAGGGTGAGCTGCGTGATGATTCCCAGAAACGGCAGCCCGAGATCGTGGGCCACCAGCGGCGCGATCAGGCCGTCCAGGTCGTCGATGGCCTGAACCCCTGTGAGGATCAGGTCGGCCGGCAACAACCCGGGCTCGTGCGCGATCGCCTGCGAGAAAACGCGAGCCGCCTGCCGGGTCGACAACCCTTCGTCAAAGCCGACGATCTTCACTGCCCGGTCTGCACCCTTGGCCAGTGCGGCAAAAACGGCGTCGTCCACCTCCGCCGCATCCAGTGTCAGCACGGTGACGGTTCCGCCGTGACGCTCCTTCAGCAGCAGGGCCTGTTCCAGCGCATGGTCATCCGATTCGTTCAGGATCATGCGAAGATATTCGAGATCCAGCGCCTTTCCGTCGGAGGCGACCTCCAGGTCTTCCACGACGTCGGGCACCATTTTCAACAAAACGAGAATGTGCACGTCTCATTCCTCCATTGCTTCAGCCAGGAGTTCGGTCACGTCCCGGACTATCATTTGTTTGTCGTGTCCCACTACCTTGAGGGCATCCTCAAAGCGCGAGACTTCGTAAGGACAGGAAACCGCCAGCACGTCCGCACCGGTGGCGACCGCCTCTTTCACTCGCCGCTCCGAGAGCCGTTCGTAGCCCTTTGCCTTGAAGTAGGTATCGAGCCACATCCCGCCTCCTCCGCCGCCGCAGCAGATCGCGTTGACGCGGTTGTGGACCATCTCCACTACCTTCACGCCGGGAATCGCCTGCAATAGTCGGCGCGGCGCCTCATAGAACTCGTTCTGCCGCCCCAGGCAGCA
>JAPKZC010000754.1:0-2919 GCA_026394025.1 Candidatus Solibacter sp. | reverse complement strand
CCGCTCGGTGGCCGGGGTGGCGACGGCGACGGTCTGGGTATTCCAGAAGCGGTTTGAGCCGGTCCAGGTATTTCGCCAGGAAAGGCGTGGTGTGTTCCAGCGGCCAGTTGAAGCCGATTGCGGGGTAGCGGTTCTTGAAAGCGTTGTGCGCGTGCGGGCAGGATGTCACCACCCGTCCAAAGCGGTACTTCTGGAAGACGGCCATGTTGTAGTCCATCAGGGTTTCGAACAGGCCCGGTTCCCAGGTCAGGCGCCCGCACTCTCCAGCGCACTTCTCCTCATTGCCCAAAATCGCGAAGTCGATTCCCAACCGGTGGAACACCGTGGCGGTGGCGCGGCTGTTGTCCTGGCCGCGCGGATAGAAAGAGGTATAGCATTCGACAAACCAGAGCACGTCCGCCGGTCTGGGATCCTCGGACAGGATGCGTATGGGCACGCCGGCGGTCTTCACCCAGGCAGCACGCTTGCGAGACGGTTCTCCCATGGGGTTTCCGTAGCGCAGCGTGCTCTGCAACGCCTTCTGCAGTTCGCCCGGCAACTCGGGCAGATGGGTAAGAGTCTGCTCCTTCATCAGCGGCAACAGAATCTCGGTGAGCCTGATGCCGCGCGGGCATTTCGCCATGCAGGCGTAACAGGCGACACACGCCAAAAGGCTGTCGCTGGTGAACACCGCGCATCATGGCGATCATGCGGCGCGGCGGATATTCCATTACCTCGCCGTACGGGCATGTGCCCGAGCAGACGCCACACTGCAGGCAGGTGAGAATCTCCTTCCCCTCGGGATACCGGGGGAGGGTTTCCAGAGTTACGTCGCAGGCGCCCATGGGTCATCTCCGGGCTGCGTCCCGTTCGCGCAGCTACGTTGGAGGGAGGAAGACCAGCCCCGCGGCTGGTCCTGATCTGCCGGAATACCGGCTCAGATCCATCGGGTCCTCCCAATCATAGATGTCAGGTTGTCGGAGCGGATGTGCCAAGGACTTCTCGGGTACGCACAAAAAGACAGGATGGTAGCACACGGGACGTGCCGCCCCTGCATCCGCTGGCATCACGGTTTGGCGTTTCTCGCTCACACAGCGCGGCTTCCTTGATCCGCGAGTCGAGAGCCACTTCGGTCATTTGGATATTAACACCTTAGATTCCGAAACACAATAAATAAGGTTACCCTGCCTGACCCGCCGTTACGCTGCCCACGCATGATGGTGCGCTGCGACCGAGGGCCGCGCATATTTCAACACACTGCGGATTTCCGCCCGCATCGATGGTCTGTCCAACAGCCGTTAGACTGGAGTGAGTGGAAGAAGAAGTCCTCGGAAAAGCATACGACTCCCGGTTGATGCGCCGGCTGCTGGGGTACATGCGGCCCTACCGCATGCGGATCGCGATTTCGCTGGTGTTCCTGCTTGCCCAGTCCGCCCTGCAAGTGCTGGGGCCGCTGTTGACGCGAACCGCGGTAGACCGGTACATCGCCCCCGGCGGGGCGCAGTTGCCGGGGTTTCTCGCCGGCTTTCTGCCCGCCGACGCGGCCAGCGGACTGGCGCGCATCGGACTGCTCTACCTGGCGGTGCTGACCGGCAGTTTCGCGTGTGAGTTCGTGCAGATGTACCTGATGCAGTACACCGGCCAACTCGCCATGTTCGACCTGCGGCGCCAGCTCATGCAGCACCTTCAGGATCTGGACCTGGCGTTTTACGACCGCAATCCGGTGGGCCGCCTGGTGACCCGCGTGACCAGCGACGTCGACGTGCTGAACGAGCTCTTCGCCTCCGGGCTAGTGACCATTCTGGGTGACGTGCTGGTGCTGGTCTTCATCCTGGGCATCATGTTCAGCTTCAGCCCGGTGCTGACGGCAATCATGTTGACCGCGATGCCCTTCGTGATTCTGACTACGGTGATTTTCCGGCGGAGCGTGACTGAGAGCTACCGTCGAATCCGGGTGGCCATCGCCAAAATCAACTCTTACCTGCAGGAGCACATCACGGGGATCGTGGTGCTGCAACTCTTCAATCGGGAGCGCCGCGCCGGCCGTGAGTTCGCAGAGGTGAACCGCCAGCACATGGTGGCCTTCAAGGATGCGATCACGGCGTACGGCTGGTTCTACCCGGTGGTGGAGTTCATTTCCATGCTGGCGCTGGCCGGCATTCTGACCTATGGCGGTCTCCGTGTACAGGCCGGAGCCCTGTCGCTGGGCGTGGTGGTGGCCTTCCTGCAATACGGCCTACGCTTCTTCCGTCCCATTCAGGACCTCAGCGAGAAGTACAACATTCTGCAATCCGCCATGGCCTCCTCGGAGCGCATTTTCAAGTTGCTGGATACCGCCCCCGAGGTGGTGGCCCCCGAACACCCGCGTCCCGCTCAGGAGACAATTTCGCCGATTGAGTTCGACCACGTGTGGTTCGCGTACCAAGGCGAAGACTGGGTGCTGCGCGACGTGAGTTTGACCATCGCGCCCGGGGAAACCATCGCCGTGGTGGGCCATACCGGGGCGGGCAAGACCACGCTGATCAGCCTGCTGCTGCGCTTCTACGATGTGCAGCGCGGTAGCATCCGTGTGGGGGGCGTGGACGTGCGCGCGTTCGACCCGTTGGAACTGCGAAGGATGTTCGGCGTGGTCTTGCAGGACCCCTACCTGTTTACCGGCACGCTGGCAGAGAACATCCGCCTGGGCACCGAGGGCATCCACGACGACGCAGTGGAAGCGGCGGCCGAGCAGGTCAATCTGATGGATTTCATCCGCACCCTACCGGAGGGTTTCGGCCACTCCATCCGCGAGCGCGGCAGCGGACTTTCCACCGGGCAAAAGCAGTTGATCGGCTTCGCCCGCGCCCTGGCGCACAATCCGCGTTACCTGATTCTGGACGAGGCCACTTCAAGCGTGGATACGGAGACTGAATTCCGCGTGCGCGACGCGCTCAACAGAAT
>JAPKZC010000951.1 GCA_026394025.1 Candidatus Solibacter sp. | reverse complement strand
CGCGCCGCCAGGGGCGAATTGATGGCGACCACGCTGGGTTTCGTGATGACCGACGCGCTGATTCCTGCGGCGCAACTGCGCGCCATGCTGAAGCGCGGCGTGGAGCGCAGCTACAACCGCATCTCGGTGGACGGCGACACCTCTACCAACGATACGCTGCTGCTGCTGGCCAACGGCGCGTCGGTAGTGCGGCCTCTTGGCAAGGAGTTGGCCATGGTTGAGGCGGCGCTCACGGACGTCATGGAATCGCTGGCGCAACAGATTGCGCGCGACGGCGAAGGGGCCAGGAAGTTCGTCACCATCGTGGTCACCGGGGCGCGGGACGGTGAAGGCGCGGCCAGGATCGCGCGAGCCATCGCCAACTCACCGCTGGTGAAGACGGCGATCGCCGGCTCAGACCCGAACTGGGGCCGCATACTCTCTGCCGCCGGCAACGCGGGCGTCGCCTTCGATCCGGCGAAAACCGACATCCACATGCAGGGTGTCGCGGTCTGCCGGGGCGGGCTGGCCGCGCCGTTCTCCGAACCCGAACTGAAGAACAGGCTGGACGCCGCGGATTGCGAAATCCGCCTGGCCATTCGAGGCCAGGGAACAGGCGAAGCGCGCTTCTGGACCTGCGACCTTACGGAAGGGTACATCCGGATCAACGCCAGCTATCGGACCTGACATGAAACGCCGCGCGCTGTTCCTGCTTCCGCTGGCCGCCCGTTGCCGGGCGGCCGACCCCGCGCGCGAGGTGCTGGACCTGCTGGCCGATGCCGCGGCTTCGCTGAGTGCCGGCGATGTGCCGCGCTTCCTCAAGTCGTTCGACCCCGCCATGGCGGGCTTCGCGAAACTGCGGGAGAACGTCACGGGGCTGATCGCGCAGGGTGACGTGCAATCCGTGATCGACCCTTTGCAGGACGAGGGAGACGGCTTCCGGCGGGTAGCCCAGTTCCACTGGACGCTGCGCCAGCAGCGCGGGCAGCAGGCCACAAGTTCGGCGCGCCGCCAGCAGGTGGTGACGTGCAGGGTGGAAAAACAGCGCGGCAAGTGGCGGATTGTGGGGTTGGATCCGATCGAATTCTTCGCGCCAGGATCCTGAACCGGGTTGCGGAATCCGCTTCAATTTGAGGTGACTTCGCGGATGAGGGCGAAGGTCGCGTTGCTTTGCTTGATCGGAATCCGAAAGTCCTTGCGGCCCCAGGCCGGGAGTTTTTCCACCGTGCCCTTCACCGCGCCCACTTGAGACCCGGAGGCGCTGGTCAGATCGATAACCAATTCGACCACGGCGATCTCGCGCGCGGCGGTGTTCTTCACCACGCCAACCAACTGGCTGCCGTCCACCCGGAGTTCGAGGACTTGCACATCGGAGGGCGGCGCGAGCTTGAGGTTGTTCATGTTGGGCAGTAGTTTCGCCGCGATTTCAGCCGTCGTGGGCTCCTTGGGGGGGGGCGCTCCGGGAGGATCGGCGACATTGCTCAACGTGACCACGATGCCAACGGCCAACACCGCGCAGGGTATCGCGACAAGACTCCACGATTTGAGCTTTTGGGCCAGGGTCCGGTTGGTTAGATAGAGCGGATCGGTGGGCGCGGGACCGCCGGAAAGAAGTCGCTCCACCGGACCGCGCAGCGGTCCGAGCCACCTCAGTTGCGGTTTCGGTGCCGTCTGTCCGCCGGGCTTCAAGCCAGCAAATACTATCGATTCGAGAAATTCCCGGATGCGCTTCATGGTGGTGCGGCCGAAAGGGCTGTCCATTCGGTAGTATAGCGTGGGCCTGCACCTGCGATCCTGGAGTAGCGGGCGTGGCCAGGGGTCGGTCTCTCGTGATTAGCGGCGCGTGGCGCCAGGTTCGGCGAGCAGTGTCTCGAGCGTGCGAAGATCGCCGGGACGCCCCATCACGGTCAGGTAGTCGCCACCCTGCACGGCGGTTTCGGCGGGCGGGTTGAACACCATTTCGCCACTTTCCTTGCGGATCGCCATGACGATGACCCCCATCTCCTTGCGCAGTTGCATCTCCTTAATAGTCTTGGACACCATCTCGCTGGTTTTGGCGACCCGCACCTGTTCGATGGCGATATCCTCGCCCACGTCCTTGGTGGTGAAGTCCAGGAATTGCACAACGTGCGGCCGCAAGAGGGATTGCGCCAGGCGATGGCCGGTAATCGCGTAGGGCGCAAATACCGCGTCGGCGCCGGCGCGGCGCATCTTGGCCTCGGCGCCTTCCTCAGCGGCGCGCGCGGCGACATAGATCCGCGGATTGAGCCCCTTGGCGGAGAGCAGGACGAAGAGGTTGTCGGCGTCGGTGGCCAGGGCGGCGACCAGGCCGCGGGCGCGCTCGATGCCCACCAGGCGGAGGTTCTCGTCGTGGGTGGAATCGGCAGCCACCGCGAGCATGCCGGCAAGCATGGCGCGCTCCACGCGGTCCGGGTTGATGTCCACCACCACGAAGGGCACTCCGGCGTGGCTCAGTTCGCTGGCGGCGCCGCGGCCCACCCGTCCGAATCCGCAGATGATGTAGTGGTCTTTCAGATTGTCGATCATGCGTTTTTTCCGCCGCTTGCCAATGGCGTCGCCGAACTCCAGTTCGATGATGGTCTGGGTCATGGCGCCTATGGCGATGAAGATCGTGGTGACTCCGAACACGATCAGGAAGGAATTGAAGACGCGCCCGGCGTGGGAGAGAGGGTGGATCTCGCCGTACCCCACCGTAGTCATGGTAGTCAGCGACATGTAGAACGCATCGAACGCTGGGTACCCCGCAATGACTGTGAAGCCCACTGTCCCGACGGATAGTGTGGTCACGATGGCTACGACAATCAGGACGAAGCGCCGCGCGAGCCGGTTCATGGTGACGTCTGGATCAAGTATAGCGGGCGGGCCTCAAAAGTGTGAACGCGCCCGCCGCGTCTGATAAACTGGGAGAGACCCGTCACACGATTCACCCCTTTTTGAGGGCCGGTAGCTCAGTTGGTAGAGCATGTGACTTTTAATCACAGGGTCGCGGGTTCGAGTCCCGCCCGGCTCACCATTGTTAAAACGTTTATAATCAATACTTTAATAACAACCGCTAGACTCGCGGTGACACTATAGTGTCGCATCCGCTCGAAACCGGTGTTATGATCGCCGCATGTTGCGTCATGTCCGAAGACACGGTCAGGATTGCGATTCATTCGGCAAAGACCGCGACTGTCCTTCCAGATCCAAGAAGAAATGCCCGTTCTGGGTGGAGGGCCGCCACGCGGGAACGCGCTGGCATCAGTCGCTGCGCACGACTGATGAGAGGACCCCGATCCGGCTCGTCAACAGGATAATCGAAACGGGACGTCTAGAATTTGATGAACCGAAGGCAGCTGGCGTCACCGTGCGACAGGCCATTGAAGCGTTTTTGGCTGAACAAACCAGCCGGGGAATGGCCGACTCCACGCTGAAGAGTTTCCGGAAATTCCTCATCGGCGCGCCCAACCGAGCCAACTGCAGGAATCCTGAAAAGTTCTCGCCGACCCTCATGGAATTTGCGACCGATCAGGCCATCGAAACGCTAACGGCCTTTGTGGCCGAGCCGGACCTCGTGGCGAAATTTCGTCAGCGTTGGCGAGTGTCTCAGACGACAAGCCTCAAGCAAACCGAACGCCTGAAGAGCTTCTTCAAATTTGCCGTCGACATGAAATGGATCACTGAGAATCCTGCGAGAACCTTGCGACCGCCCGTTGATAACGATGAGCCGCCCGTTGTACCCTTCTCGAAAGTGCAGGTGGCGGCAATCCTCCAGGCGTGTGGCGATAACGAGTATCTGGGAACCTTCCTTCTGGTCATGCGCTATTCCGGGCTCGCCACCGTCGACACAGTGAAACTCACGCCCGACCGACTTGAACCCAGCAATCACCTACGGCTCCACCGCACCAAGACCAGGACTTGGGTCAAGGTCCTGCTGCCGAAGGTCGTCGCGGACCGACTGCGGAGCCTGCCTGTTCAGACCGGTGGGTTCTGGTTTTGGAACCGCCAAACCGATTCCAAGCACGAGACAGCCACGGGAAACATCCGGCGACAGCTTCGCCGCATTTTTCGCCTTGCGTGACGAGGAGGGCCAGCCGATTCTCGACCGGGCCGGCAACCAGAAGTATGGCCATCCGTATCAGATGCGCCACACTTTCGTACTGGAGCAGATCAACGCGGGCGCATCACTTGAGCGCATCGCTGAACTCTTAGGCAACACGTACAAGATTGTTGAGAAGCATTATTCCGCCTGGGTCCAGTCCCGACAGAAGGCGCTCGATGAGACCGTCGCAAAGAGTTGGGATTCCAAAGAACTGGCCGGCTACTGAGGGCCCGAAGCGCAACGAACCAATTGAAATGATTCGGCTCTATTGCTTTTCTGCGGACCTCAGGCAGACATCTTTCTCAGTTCCCGCTCGACCAATGCCGCAGGAATTAGAAGAATGGTATAAGGACGTTTGAATCGCTTCGCTGGGGATTTGACTTTGCGAACGCCCTCGATCTCGCCGAAAAAGCGGCGGACCCAATCTTCTGACATTCCGATTCTGTCTGCAACTTGCTTAACCCGCATGTACCCTTCGTCCATCCCTGATGCTCCGTTCACTATTTGTCTTCCTAATGTATCCCTCGCGCAAAATGACGTTTCTCTAATCTTCAAATGAGTATTGCCTATCGCGTATCTATTCGTACTGACCGCATTCCCGCCGGCCGTCGGCCTCGCCTCCGATTTTGGGCGCTTCTATCCGAGACCGCGGCTGGGTGCCCGTGTTCATATGTCTTTCTTTACGCCGGATTTGAAAACCTGTCAAACAAGGTTCAGCGTTCCTCGTTCTGCACTAGCCGGAGGTGTTGCGCTTCTTGTTGACGCCCCTAATGCGTGTGGTTGACGTCCCTGGCTACGCGGTGAACAATCAGACATGCGCGG
>JAPKZC010000118.1 GCA_026394025.1 Candidatus Solibacter sp. | reverse complement strand
CGCAGGGTGGTAGCGACGATGTCGGTGCAACTGCCCACCGCCTCGGCGAAGATGACTTCGGGGTGACAGCAGTCCAGGCGGTCGAGCGCCTCGATAAGGTCCGGGAAGCGGCAGCAGAAACAGCCGCCCGAGACTTGATCGGCCTGCACGCAGTGGGATTGGACAAGGTGTGTATCGACGAGGTCGTCGCCTTGATCGTTGAGGACGACGGCGACATTGGCTCCCCGCCGCTGGATGAGTTCGGCGGCGGCGAGGATGAGCGTGGTCTTGCCCGCTCCGAGAAAGCCGCCGATCAGGGCGATGGTCGGCTTCACAGGCGGCGTCACAGGCGGAGGTCCTGACCTTCTTTCAAGGTTGCGTTGGGGGTGTACTTCTTGCCGTTGAGGGTGAGGGTGCGGCATTCCAACGTGCCGTGATCAACGTGCAGGGTGACGCCGGCCGCAGTCACGTGGAAGGTGCCCCAGGCGGTGGCGGTGCTCCAGAAACAGTGGTGTCCCGCCGGGGCCTTGATGGCGATGGCGCGTTCGCCGCCCTGGTAGCGGAAGCCGCTGATGGCGAGGAGGGTGCTCCAGGCGGACATGGCGCGAGCATAATGATGGCCGCACTCGGGCTCGTCCCAGGGGTTGCGCTTCTCGCCATCGTGGCGGGAGCGGGCGTTCTTGACGCACTCGACGCCCTGGGCGGTCATGCCGGCATAGATCATGTGGGCGGCGGCGAGGTATTCCAGGCCGGTCCAGGCCTCGGCGTAGTAGGGGAAGGGAATACGCGGGCGCTCGGCCTTGCCGTAATCGCAGATGACCAGCGCGGCTTCGTCGTTGAGGGCGTAGGTGCGCTGCACGGTATGGTGACTGGTAAGCGTGCGTTTGTAATTGTAGCGGTAGATGGATTCGAGGGTCTTGCGAATGTTGGTTGGTGAGACCAGGGGTCCGAGGCCGGCCACTTCCGCCATGTACTGGCCCACCAACTGATCCAGCAGGCATCCGGCGCCCATCTGGTATTGCGGCTTCTCGGTGTCATCGGAACCCATGGTGCTGAGCAGCGAGGCGGCGATCTTGTTCTTGACGACGCCGCGGATTTGTTGGGTGTAGTATTCACCGTTGAAGAGATTGGCGTCGGTCCATTGGCGGCCGTTCTCGAAGAGGCGGCGGTATTCGGCGGCTGAAGCGGTATCGCCCGTGGCGCGGGCCATTTCTTCGCCGGCGCGCAGCGCGCCGAGGTAATAGATGCCGCACATGGGGTTGGGACCGTAGAATTCGACATCGTAGGTGTTGTGCTGGACGCCTTCGAGGACGCCGTCGCGATCGGCATCCCAGCCGCCGGGGACCCAGGCGAATTCGAGGGCTTTTTTGACGCGTGGCCAGATGGCGCGCAGCCAGTCAAGATCGCCGGAGAGCGTCCAATCGAGATAGGCGTGCATGATCTGGCCCATCGTGCCATCGGCGGCGGCGAAGCCCCAGAGGGGCTGTTTGTGAGGGAGATTCTCGCGGAAGTGGAGTGCGCCGGCGTCGTCCATATCGTAGCCGAAACTGGTGGCGCGCAAGGATCTCGCGAAAGAAGGGAAGAGGTGGGCGGTGACGGTTTCGTAGTTCCAGACGTGGGTGCAACTGCCGTGGCAGCAGCCGGCGTGGTCGTTGGCGCCTTCGAAGCCGTGGAACTCGCCATCGGCGGTGCGGAAGCAGACGGGTGTGACCAGGGTGGAGAGATTGGCGCCGGCGGCGTCCTTGATGGCGGCGGGGATGGTGGATTCGCGGAGGGCAGCGGCGAAGCGCCGGGTCTTCTTTTCCAGAGCGTCGAGGTGGGAGGCGGCGTACTCGGCGGCGGCCCAGGCGTCGGCGAAACGGGCGGTGTAGTGATTGCCGATGAGAGTGTCTTCGTCGCCCTTGGGAGCGGTCCAGCCGCAGCGGCGGGGGGTGCGGTTGGGGAAATGCCAGGCCAGCAGGAAGGTGAAATCGGCGTGCGCACCGGGGGCGAGCGTGCGGTGGAGGCAGAGCGCGCCGACACCGCTACGGGCCTCGGGTTCGGGCCCGAGCTCGCCATCGGCGGAGAAATCGTCCCAGAAAAGCATGGGGGAGTTCCACCAGCGGTCGCGCTGCCAGCCACGCAGGTAGGTGACGTGGGCATCGGCGGGATGGAGGGCGGTGAGGGCGAAGCTGCCTTTAAGGGGATCGGCAGCGGGGAGTTCCGGACTGTGCATGAAGAGGCCGGCCAGGCTGGGGGAGGAGCGGTAGTCGTTGACGCGGGTGTCGGTTGTGGAGCCGGAGGCGGGGTGGCCGGTAGGGTTGTCGATGGACCAGGCGATGGAGACTTTGGCCGGCGTTGGGCCGGGGTTAGTGACGCGATAGCGGAGGATGGCGACGGGCAGGCCGCTCTCGTCGGGGTCGTGGGGGATGAAGGGGGTGAAGGCTTCGAGCGAGACGCGGACGGGGAGGGCGGGGTCGGCGAAATCGATGTGGGCCAGCGGGAACTCGCCGGTGAAGGTGGCGGAGGCGAGGCGGACGAGCCCGGGGGCGTTCTTGGTGCCGAGTCCGCTGGAGCCCTCGTAGGGCGGCTGGATGCGGGATTCGAGCACGCGGGCGACGGGCTTGCGGGCGCCGGACTGCACCCAGATGGCGGGGAAGGCGTAGGATGGCCCGTTGCCCTTGTCGGGGCGGTTGAAGATTTCCCAGTCGCGGAGTTGACCGCGTCCGCCGAGCGAGATGGCTCCGGCGGCGACGCCGCCGAGCGGGAAGGCGATGGCGGTGAGGCGCCTCCCGGTGAAAACGCGCGGGTAGGCGATATCGGGGGCTGCGGGCTTTGCGGGCAAGGGCGCGGTCTGGGCCGGGGCGGGGGTTTGCGCGGTGGCGGCGCTGGCGAGGGCCACTTGCTGGAGGAAAGTGCGGCGCTTGGTGGACATCAGGTATAGAGTACTCCCCGGCGACGAGGAGTGGGTGGGGCCTGACGTTAGCCGACCGATTCCCGCCGTTGGAGCCATCGGCGGAGGGATTCCTGCGTCTCACCCGATCTGCGGCCCGCCAGGAGACTCTCCACGCTGATATCTTCATCCAGGTCCGGCCAGTGGATGCCCTCGCCGCCGGCAATGAGACGCCAGTTGGCACGCTCCGCCGGTGTCCCGTGCGCCAAACGCGGGAACCAGGCGAGGGGTACCGTAATTGTCCGGCCATCCGCAAGTTCCGCGACCAGGGCATCATCGCTTACACTTGCGCTCTGTGCCTGTGCTTCCCTGAGTTCAGTCCCCGAAGTACTCATGCCATGACCTCAACAAACAAACGGCGTTTTCCGCGACCAGTCTTTCGATACGTCCAATTTCCACTCGGCCGAAGCCGCGACTCATCTCCAGGCGGACCGGTTCCAGCCAGAACTTCGCCTTTCCCTCTTCCCGCCCGACATGCACGTGAGGAGGTTCCTCTCGATCCGCCGAGTAAAAGAACAACCGGCATGGCCCCGTACGAAAGTCAACAACTCATTCCAGTGTAAGACGGAGGGTGCGCTGATCAGAAGACCCTGACACCCGCCAACCAGGTGGCGACGATTTCGATTTCGTCCCCCGGGGTGACGCGGAACTGCACGATGTCGGCGCGCTCTCCGGGGACGAGTCCCTGGGCGCGACCGGGGACAAGGCCAGCGCGCGCTGGATTAACGGAGGCCATGCGGACGGCATCGGCCAGCGACAGGCCCGCGAGGCGCATCAGGTTTGCGACGCCGTGGTGCATGTGGAGAGCGCTTCCCGCCAGACGGTCCGTATCAGCCAGGACGACGCGGCCGTCTTCAGTGAGGTCGACGGGTTGATCGGCCAGGAAGTAACGGCCGGGGGCGGCGCCGGCAGGCGTGGAGGCATCGGTGACGAGCACGCTGCGGTCGACGGTCTTGGCACGGATGGCGGACTTCAGGAAGGCGGCGCCGAGGTGGATGCCATCGACGATGAAACCAGCCATCAGGCGCTCTTCGGCGAGTTGTTCCCAGATGTAGTTGGGGTGGCGGCGGAGGAGTTGGTGGGCGCCGTTGCCGAGGTGGGTGGAAAGGGTCGCGCCAGAGGCAACGGCGGCGGCGATCTGCGCGGCGCTGGCTTGGGTGTGGCCGATGGAGGCGACCACGCCTTCATCCGTGATGCGCTCAATGTAGCGCGGGGCTTCAGGCCATTCCGGGGAGAGGGTGACGATGCGTATGCGGCCCCGGGTTGCGTCCTGCCAGCGGCGGAACTCGTCGAGATCGGGCGGGCGGACCCATTGGCGGGGATGGGCGCCGCGCGGGCCATCCTCGGGAGAGATGTGGGGGCCTTCGACGTGGAAGCCATCGATAGCGTGACCCTGGGGGACGGACTCGCGTGCGGCGGCGAGATTGCGCAGGCATGCCTGCATGTGGTCAGGCGCCCCGGTGATCACGGTGGGGTAGAGGCGGGTGACGCCGGTAGCGAACTGGGCGCGCAGGGAACGGGCGATCTGATCGTGGGGAGTGCGCGGGTGGTTGTAATCGACGCCGGCGAAGCCGTTGACCTGGAGATCTATGAAGCCGGGGGCGAGATAGCGGCCAATGCCTTCGGCGGATGGCGATACGGAGAGGAGGTCCCGCTGAAACGCGAGTTCGATGCGGAGGCCGGTGAGCGCGCAGATGCCGGAACATTGCAGCGGTTCCATGGTTTATACACAAGTTTGGCACATTGGAGGAGGCGTAAGTGTATGGCGCGGCGCGGCCAGATAATTGTGCAAAACGCGGGAATCCCAGTGGCGCCGGGCGCGGGACCGCGCTACAAAAGGAGAGTCCATTAGGCTGCGCAGCGGGGATGGCAAATCTCGGGGGAGGTAGTCGTCCCGGCTGCGCAGTCCTGCCTGGGCACCCCACCTTTTGGCCAACAGCCGACACAAAACCTTGGGAATCGGGGAACTTTTCCGCCGGGGGAGGTGTCTACTCCTTTGCAGGGCGGACTTTTTCCTGATACGTTGAGATCAGGCTGAATGTGAGGCTCCCCGTGGGCACTACCATATTCGATTTGAGCCCGGAACGGACGGCGGAAACGGTGGACGTGGCGGACCTCCACCTTGTCGAGTCTTTGCGTGAAGGTTCCGAACGGGCCTACGAGGAGTTGCTCATCCGCTTCCAGCAACCGGTCTACGCACTCGCTTTGCGCCTGCTGGACGATCAGGGTGAGGCCTGCGATGTGGTTCAGGAAGTATTTTTGAAGGTCTTCCGGAACGTGGGCAGTTTCCGCGGCCAAAGCACCTTGAAGACGTGGATCTACCGGATCGCGGTGAATGAAGCTCACAACGCCCGCCGCTGGTTCGTCCGGCACCGCCGGGCGGAAGTGGAACTGGACAAGAATCCGGAAGAGTCCCGCAATTGGAAGGAGATTATTCCAGATCGCAGCCGTTCTCCCTTTGATGCCGCGTTCGACAGCGAACAGCACATCATGATTGAGGCTGCCTTGAAGAGAATCAACCCGATCTTCCGGGAAGCCGTGGCGCTGAGAGACATCTCGGACCTGGCTTACGAGGAAATCGCGGAAATCCTCGGCGTTTCATTGGGAACAGTGAAATCCCGAATCCTGCGCGGCCGGGAGGCCCTGCGGGAAGAACTCGTGGGAAGCCTGAAATCAGGCGCGGCCCCGCGACTAGTGGCCAAGACGGCAGAGTGATGCTATGAGCTGTGAAAACGTGCAAGAACGGATCTCCCTTCTGCTGGACTGTAACCTGCCAGCCGGTGAGCGGGAGCATGTGTTGGCGCACCTGGATGCGTGCGGCAAGTGCAGCGACCGATTCGAATCCATGCAGTACATGCGCGCCAGCCTTCGCGACATGGCGCGGCCCCGGGTGCCCGCCAACCTCTCCACCAGACTCCGTATCCTGGCGTCACATGAACGCGCCCGGCGCATCGCGCACCAGAATCTCTCTACCCGCCTGGCGCACTGGGTGACGGCCACCCGCCTGGCCTTCGACAACATGATGCGGCCCTTCGCGGTGCCCGTCACCGGCGGCTTGCTTTCGGCGTTTGTGATGTTCAGCTTATTGTTCCCTACGCTCAGTTTCCGGCACAACCACAGCTATGAACCGCCCCTGGCGGTTGCCGAGACGGATGTGCAGTGGGGCGATCCGGACGGCAAAATCGTAGGTGCCACCGCCGATCACGCGCGGTTGCTGCCGGGTAGTGCGGTCATCTACGGCAATGAAGTGTCGCTGACACTGTTGATTGACGAACGCGGTCGCGTGCAGGATTTCTATCTCTCCGGGGGCGAACTGACCGACGAAATGACGAGCCTGATCCTGCTCTCGCAGTTCACGCCGGCCACGGTCAACGGCCAACCCACCTGGGGCCTGAAACAGGTAGTCTTCAGCGGCCGCCGCCTGCGGAGCTAGCGGCCACCTTGCCGCAAAAACTCGGTCAACACTTCCTGACAAACGCGAGCGTCCTGGAGCGCATTGCCGTCGCTGTGTGCCCCGCGGGTGAAGACCTGGTGATCGAAATCGGTCCTGGGCGTGGCGCGCTGACGGAGAAACTGCTGCGCAGGGCCGCGCGGGTCGTGGCCATCGAAATCGACGCCACGCTGGTGGAACATCTGCGGAGCAGGTTCGCCGGCGAGCCGCGTCTCGAAATCGTGCACGCCGACGTCCTGGCCACCGACCTCACGCAATGGGGACGGGCTCCCATTTCGGGCAACCTGCCCTACTACATCACGTCGCCGATTCTCGAAAAGGCGGTCCGGCTGGACGTGCCGCGCGCGGTATTCCTGATTCAGAGGGAAGTCGCCGAGCGGCTGATCGCCCAGCCTTGCCACCGCGAGTACGGCTATCTCACGTTACAGACCGCGCTGTTCGCCGAGACGCGCCTGCTGTTCCAGGTCAAACCCGGGTCCTTCCGCCCGCCGCCCCAGGTGGATTCCGCGGTGGTGCTGCTGACGCCCCACGGGCGCGACCTGGGCGTGGGAGACCGCGAGGCGTTCCTGCGATTTCTCGGCCAGTGCTTCCGCCAGAAGCGCAAGACGCTGCGCAATAATCTCGCCGGAATCTACGGCAAGGAAGTCATCGATCCCTGGCCGGAGGCCGGCCTTCGCGCGGAGCAAATCGCGCTGGAGCAATTCGCGGAGATGTTCAAGCGGTTGTAGAGGGCGCATGCGGCGCCCGGCGAGGCGCTATCGCAGCAGCGCATGCGCGGCCATCACGATCGCGAGTCCCAGCACCGACGCGATAATCTTCATGGTCGTCCACGTCTTCAGACTCTGCGGGACCGTCATGCCGAAGTACTGCGTGACCATCCAGAAGCCCGAATCGTTGACGTGGGAAAACGCCGAGCCACCGGCGCAGAGCGCCAGAATCAACTCCGTGGGCGAGTATCCCGGTATCTCCTTCACCAGCGGCGCCGCCAGGCCCGCGGCGGTAATGATGGCCACGGTGGCCGAACCCTGCGCCAGGCGCATCACGGCCGAAATCAGCCACACCACCAACAGCGGCGAAATCGCGCTCGTCATGAGCAACTTGCCGGCGTAGCTACCCACCCCCGAATCCACAATAATCTGCTTCAGTGCGCCGCCGCCGCCCATAATGCAGATCAGCGTGCCGACGGGTAGCAGCGAGTCCGTTGCCATCTTGGAGGCCTTCTCGCGGGAGAGCCCGCGCCGGATGCCGAAAAAGTAGATCGCTACCAGGGCGGTCACGGTCAGCGCGGTGTACGGGTGCCCGACGAATACCGCCACGCTCTTGAACGGCAAATTCTCCAGGCTCGCCAGCGTGGCGCCTAGAGTGAGGAGCACCGGCAGCAGGAGCAGCAGGATCACCATCGGGATGGGGGGCGCCGATTCCGTCCCCGGCGCGCGTGTCATGGTCTTGGCAATGTCGGGCACCGGGATGTAGATGCGCCGTGCGATCCAGGTTCCGTAGACTATGCCGGCGGCCAGCGCCATGGGAACGGAAAGCGCCGCGCCGTAGAGGATGGTACTCCCCAGATCGCCGCCGAGCAATTGCGTGGCGGCCGCCGGAGCGGGATGCGGCGGTACCAGTGAATGCGTCATGGTCAGCGCCGCCGCCATCGGCAAGCCATAGAACAAGAGCGACCGCTTGGTCTCGCGCGCCAGGTTCCACACCAACGGCACCAGGATGATGAACCCGACCTCGAAGAAGATGGGCAGCCCCACTAGAAACGCCGCCGCCAGCATGGCCCACGCCGCGTGTTCGATGCCGAACTTTTCGAGCAGCCAGTCCGCCAGCGCGCGTCCGCCGCCGGAGTATTCCAGGAAACGGCCGATCATGGCGCCCAGCCCGAGCACCACGGCGATGAATCCCAGGGCGTCGCCGAAGCCCGCCTGGATCGATTTCAGCACCTTGTCCGGTGGCATCCCGGAGGCCAACCCCATCGACATCGCCGAAATCAGCAGGGCGATGAAGGCGTGCAGCTTCACCACCAGAATCAGGAAAAGAAGAAGCGCTAACGTAGCGACCGTCAGGCAGATGAGATAGGTACCGTTGGCGGGCATGAAGCCGCCATTTTACCCCAACTGGCGCTTCCATCTTCGACACACAAGGGCTACCGGCCGAGGCTGGGGTCTGACATCTGCTTCCCCTGGGCGCCGGATAGTCCCCGAATCGATGGTCACACCAGTCCGCTGCCAATGAACATCGACCGTGGCAGCTTTACCAGACCGTGTTCGAGCAGACGCTGTTCAATTGCCAAGAGTTGGTGCAAAGCCAGGGTGGGCGGAAGGAATTCCGTTTCAAGAACAAGCTGATGAGTCTGGATGGGAGCATCATCGACCTGTCGGTGAGCATGCTCGACTGGGCGAAATTCCGGCGGACGAAGGGCGCAATCAAACTGCATCTGCTGCTGGACCACGATGGCTACCTGCCGTCGTTCGCGGTGGTGTCCGAAGGTAAGACCAGCGAGATCAAGGT
>JAPKZC010000686.1:3679-4035 GCA_026394025.1 Candidatus Solibacter sp. | reverse complement strand
TTGCAGACCTCGGCCAACCACACACCACGCTCCCGCAGGTGCTCGCTGTCGATGCCTTCCGGCATCAGGATGACACGCTCCCGGTCCGCACTCAACCTCGCCACCAGCGACTGCACCTCGGCCAGATCGTCCGGGTGCGCCATGACGAACTTCAACTGATACTCGTATCGCGCCATCAACTCCGCCAGCACGGCCGGCTGGATGCGCAGGCGCTCGTGCCGCTGGCTCCAACGTGCGTCGTCCGGCGTCGAGTTGGCCAGCTTCGGACTGATGCTCATCAGGTCGCACTCCACCGGCACGAAAACCGTCCCCGCCGTTTCGATGGTGATGTGCGTGCCGCGCGCGCGCAGCCGCCC
>JAPKZC010000686.1:0-3587 GCA_026394025.1 Candidatus Solibacter sp. | reverse complement strand
TAGGGCGTATCGCACCACGCGCAGCGGAGATTGCACCCGCTGGTGCGGATAAACACCGAGGGCATGCCCAGCAGCGAGCCCTCGCCTTGCACGGAGTAGAACAGCTCAGCGATCTTCAATGCCCGCCTCTTCGAACCCCTTGCGCCGCAGCAGGCAGGCGTCGCACTGCCCGCACGCCCGGCCATCCGCCGCGGGATCGTAGCAACTGAAGGTCAGCCCGAAATCGAGCCCCAACTCGCGCCCCAGCGTGACGATTCCCGCCTTGCTCAGGTGCAGCAACGGGGTGTGAATCCTGACTGTGGTCCGCCCCTCGACCCCCGCCTTGGTCGCCAGGTTCGCCATGCGTTCGTAGGCCTCAATGAACTCGGGACGGCAGTCGGGGTACCCGGAGTAGTCGAGCGCGTTGACGCCGATGAAGATGTGCGAGCTTTCGAGCACCTCCGCCCAGGCCAGGGCGAAGGAAAGGAAGATGGTATTGCGCGCCGGCACGTAGGTCACCGGGATGCCTTCCCCCATCTGGCCGGCGGATCGACCCTTCGGCACCGCAGTCCCGCTGGTCAGCGCCGACCCGCCAAAGGCATCGAGGCCGATTCTGGCCACCAGATGCCGTTCCGCGCCGAGCGCCTGGGCCACGCGGGCCGCCGCATCGAGCTCGATCTTATGCCGCTGCCCGTAGTCGAACGAGAGCGCGTAGCACTGGTAACCGTCGCGCCGCGCCAACGCCAGGCAGGTGGCCGAATCCAGTCCTCCGCTCAGAAGGCATACCGCTTTGTCCATTTCTTTTCCAGTGTACTGCCCCGCAATCGCGAGGGATAATTCGGGGTAGCTCCCTTGAGATTCCGATTCCTCACTTCGACGGCGCGGAACATCGCACGCGGCAGCGGCACGTACGTCGGCATCTCCGTGCTGGCCAACGCGCTGCGCGAACTCGGGCACACCGTGGATTTCGAGTCTCCCACGCGCCACTTCCCGGTCTTCACCGTCGAACGGCTCTGGTTTAACCTCGAGTTGCGCGCCTCCGCCGAGTACGATTGCACTGTGGGTTTCGACATGGACGGCTACCAGGTTGCGCGCGGCGCGCCTGGCTCGCCACACGTGGCGTCTCTCAAGGGTGTGATTGCCGACGAAGTCCGCTTCGAGAGGGGGCTCACGCGCCTTACCATGAGCGTACAGGCGCGCTGCGAAAGGCTGCACGTTCACCGGGCCGCGCGCGTGCTGGTGACCAGCCGTTATTCGGGCGAATGCGCGCAGCGTCTTTACGGATTGGATCAGTTTCCCACGGTGGTGCCGGAACTGATCGATCTGACGGCGTGGCGCCGCCGTCTGGAGGCCTTCCCGGCGCCGGCCCATGCGGAGCGCTTCACGGTGCTCTACGTGGGGCGCTTCTACCGCCGCAAGCGGGTGGGCCTGCTGCTCGAAGCCGCGGCCGAACTGCGCGGCGAGATCCCCAACCTGGAAGTGCGCGTCGTCGGCAACGGACCCTGCGGCGATGCCTGGCGGGCGCAGGCCGGGCACCTGCAATTGGGCGACACGGTCACCTGGCTAGGCGACGTTTCGCGCGCCGATCTGGCCGCGGAATACAATCGCGCCGACGTGTTCTGCCTGCCCAGCGTGCAGGAAGGCTTCGGCATCGTTTTGTTGGAAGCCATGGCGGCCGGTAAGCCGATTGTAGCGGCGCGCGCGGCCGCCATTCCCGAGGTAGCTCCGCACGCCACGCTGGTGGAGCCGGAGAGCGCGGCAGCGCTGGCGGCGGGCATCCTGGCCCTGTATGGCTCCACGGAGGCACGGGCCGCGCAGGCGGCGGAAGGCCTGGTCCGGGTGGCGCGGTTCGACGCGGCGCTAGTGGCGAAGTTGTTTGTGGAAGCGGTGCGCGCGGCGTTCTAAACCAAAACTACTCCCTGACGGTCGCGGCTCGGATTGGAGCGGTTGCCGTGAACGCAAACGTGCAGGGGACCGATCAGAGCCGCGACCGTCGGGAGCGGTTGCCTCTACTGAACTGAAGCTACCGGTAGGTCAGGGTGATCGGGACGACTACCTGCGGCGCGCCGGCGTCGCGCGGGCCTGACACGACGTAGGTGGCGCGACCCTGATCCGCCGAAGCCTCCACCTGATTGCCGCGCCCCAGCATCCCGAGCGTCAGGGGCGCCTCGGTTCGGGGACGCCGCGAGAGCGTGACCACCAATTGCTTCTGCCCGCTCCCCTCGAAGCGCAGCTCGGATGTCTCGAAGGGCTTGAGGCGCTGCACGGCGCCGCTCGCGACCGTGCGCGCCCCCTCGGCGATGTACAGGAAACCATCGGCATTGGCAATCAGCTTGAGGCGCACCGTCTCGCCGGGATCCAGCACGGTGGTGAGATCCACTTCGCGCTCGCCGCGCAAAATGCTGACGCGCACGCCGAGGCGGGGAACGGTGGCCGTTGTGGGGGCGGCAAGGCCCGAAACGGTCTTTGCCGTGGAGGGAGCATCCTCCGTCCGGGCCGCCGACCGACGGGCGGGAGGCAGTGCGGCACCCACGCTGTTACTCGACTCCAGGAACGCGTTGGCGCCCGGCGCCAACTGGTCGAGGTAAAAGAGCGCTCGCGCGTCGAGAGCGACATTCTCCTTGACGGCGCCGGACACTGCCCCGGCCGACTGCCCGGCCGCGGTCGATTCGGTCTCGCCTTTGCGCGCCATCTCGGCAGGCTTGGGCGCAGGCCCCGGGGGCGGAGGCGGTGCCAACGCGGGCGCGGTGGCATCGGCTTCGGCCCTGCGCTCGCTCATAGCCTGAATAGCCGCCGGGGGCGGGGGCGGCGCCGCTGCGGACACTGCCTTCTTATCCGCCATTGCCGCGGCGGGGGGCGCGGCGGCCTGGGTCCGCTCTTTGGCTGGAGGCGGCGCCGCCGCGGGCACCGTGCTTTCGAACGCCCTGACCGCGGCGGGAACACCGGCACTTCTGGCCCGCTGCCGGACCTCAGGCTGGCTGGCTGCCGGAGGGGGTTGGGCAGGGGGCAGACCGGGCGCCACCTCCTGGCGCTTCAATTCCGCCACCATCACCGGCGCCGCCGGCCTCATGCTAGCGACGCGCGTGCCCTGCCACACCGCCACCGTGGCGATGACGACGCCGCCCGCGGTGGCCAATCCGGCGACCATGGGACGGCGCAGCCACTGCCAGAAGCCGCCTATTCCGTTCGCCGGGGCATCGAGCGCGCTCAGCAACTCCGCCCGGGCCGCCGGATCGCGCAGAAGATCGCGCAGCGATTGTTCGCGGGCCAGGGCGTCGAACAGTTCCTGATCTTCCAGGGCGGCGGCAAACAGCGCCTGCTGCTCTTCGTCGGTCAGCGTGCCGGTGGCATATCCGCCCAACAGCTTCTTGATATCTTCCGGGGTCATCGCTTAGGCGGCTCCCAACTCCCGCCCATGGCTTCCAGCAGGTTCTTGCGGCAGCGGTGATCCCAGGTGTAGATAGTGTTGATCGCCGCCACTCCCATGATCTTCTGAATCTCCGGGAACGCCTTGCCCTGCAACTTCAGACGCATCAGTTCGCGGCACCGGTCGCCGAGACCGCTCATCGCCTTGGCGAGCCGCTCCAGCATCTGCTTACGTTCCACGT
>JAPKZC010000471.1 GCA_026394025.1 Candidatus Solibacter sp. | reverse complement strand
TCCACCCTCCAGGCTGGACCCTGTCAATAGGACATTTCTACTTTGCCCAAATAGGACATTACTACTTTGCTGCGACACCTGCCCTTTTTTCATGCCGGAAGGTGTCCGCTCGTGATAGCCTAAGAAGCCATGAAAGGCCAACTCAAAGCTGAAACTCCGGCGGAGTACATCGCGCAACTGGAAGAACCCCGCAAGAGCGACGTCGCCGCCCTCGACGCATTAATCCGCAAAGTGGCGCCGAAACTGGAGCCCTTCATCCACAGCGGCATGCTGGCATACGGCCCGTTGCACTACAAGTCCGCCAGCGGGTGCGAAGGCGACTGGTTCCACATCGGTGTGGCCAGCAACCAGAACTATATCTCGCTCTATATCTGCGCCAGCGGCGAGACGGGGTACGTCGCCGAGCGCTACAAAGAAGTGCTGCCCAAGGCGAACATCGGCAAGAGCTGCGTGCGCTTCAAGCGCCTCAGCGACCTGGATCAGGCGGCGCTGAAAAAGCTCATCCGCGAAGGCGCACAGGCCGCGGTGAAGGCGTAGCGTCTACATCAGACCATCAGGAACCCGCCGTTCACTTCCAAGGCCTGACCCTGGATGAAGCGCGCCCCATCGGTGCACAGATACACGATGGCGTCGGCCGCCTCTTCGGACGTGCCCAGGCGTCCCAGCGGTGTGGCTGCCTTCACGTTGTTCAGCATCTGCTCGGTGGAGAAATTGCGGTGGAAATCGGTATCGATGGTGCCCGGCGAGACCGTGTTCACCCGAATACCCGCGGGCCCGAATTCCCTCGCCAGATTCTTGGTCATCGCCGACATCGCCGCCTTGGCCGCCGCGTACGCCAGGGCGCCGATGCCGCCGCCCATGCGCGCCGCCACCGAAGAGACGTTGATGCTGGTCCCGCGCTTACGTTCCACCATCCCCCGCAGCACCGCCTGCGCCACGAAGAACGCGCTGGTGAAATTCAGCGTCATCACCTGCTCCATCAATTCGGGCGTAAACTCCAGCACGCGGGTCCGGCGCACCAGCGATCCTGCGTTGTTGACCAGGATGTCCACCGGCCGGTCCCGCAGCCAATCCACCAGGCTGCGTACCCCTGCCTGCGTCCCGAGGTCGGCCTGCACGGTTTCACCGTTGCCGCCCGCCGCCGCAATTCCCGCCACCACCTGTTCGGCCGCCTCGCGGCGGCTGTTGTAATGCACAATCACGTACGCGCCCCGGTTGCCGAAGGCGTGCGCGGCGGCAGCGCCAATTCCGGCGCTCGCACCGGTGATCAGGACGGTCTGGTTTTTGAACTCTTCAGTCTGAATCATGATAGTTTCTGCAAACGTTTCCTATTCTGAGGGCCGGCGAGCGAATTGTCAACCCGCCGCGCGCCAGGAGCGCTAGGATGGTCTGAGGAGAATCCGCGCCACATGTCCACTCAAAACTACGCCAACCACGCCAAGTACGTCACCGGGTTCCACATCGTCCTGTTCGGGATTCTGGTCCTGACGCTCATCGGCTCCGTCGTAAACCTGTATCGCTCGATAGACGATCATCAACGACTATACAGCGCTGCGCTAATCGTGGTGCTTGCTTTCTGCGTTCTGATGTTGTCGTTCTACGCGCGAGCCTTCGCACTGAAGGCGCAGGATCGCGCCATTCGCGCCGAAGAGAACCTGCGCCACTTCGTCATGACCGGCAAACTCCTGGACCCCCGCCTCTCGGCGCTCCAGATTGTCGCCCTGCGCTTCGCCTGCGATGCCGAGTTTGTGGCCCTGGCGGCCCGCGCCGCCCACGAGAGTCTCGAACCCAAGGTCATCAAGCAGGCCGTCAAGACGTGGCGCGCCGACGAGTACCGGGTCTGATGCCATGCGTGTGCTGATTGCCGACGGATTCGAACAGTCCGGGCTGGACCAACTCCACGCCCTGGGATGTGAAGTGCTCTTCGCTCCCAAACTCAAGGACGAGGCGCTGGTCGCCGGGGTGGCGCAGTTCCGGCCGGACGTCCTGGTGGTGCGTTCCACCAAAGTGCCGGAGGCGGTGCTCGCCGCCGGCGCTCTCAAACTGGTAGTGCGGGCCGGCGCCGGCTACAACACCATCGATGTGGCCGCCGCCTCCCGCCGCGGCATCTACGTCTCCAACTGCCCCGGCAAGAATTCGGTCGCCGTTGCCGAACTGGCCTTCGGGCTGATTTTGGCGCTGGACCGGCAGATCGCCGATAACGTGATCGCGCTGCGCCAGGGGCAGTGGAACAAGAGCGGCTTCTCCAAGGCGCGCGGTCTCTTCGGGCGCACCCTGGGACTGATCCGCCTGGGACAAATCGGGCGCGAAGTCGCGCTGCGCGCCACAGCCTTCGGCCTGCCCGTGGTGGCGTGGAGCCGCAGCCTCACCGCCGATATCGCCCGCCAACTCGGTGTCACGCGCATGGACTCGCCCTCTGGCGTCGCCGCCGCCTCTGATATCGTCAGCCTGCACGTCGCGCTGAACGCCCAGACCCGCGGACTCATCGACGACGCTTTCTTCACCGCCATGCGGCCGGGCGCGTTTTTCATCAATACCTCGCGTGCCGAGGTGGTCGATCAGCCGGCNNNNCGCCGTGCTGGAGAAAGGTATCCGGGCCGGGCTGGACGTTTTCGCCGCTGAACCCGCGGGCGGCGCCGGCGAATTTGCCGACCCCATCGTCAAGTTGCCGGGCGTCTACGGCACCCACCACATCGGCGCATCCACCGAACAGGCCCAGGAGGCCATCGCCGCCGAAACCGTGCGCATCATCCGAACTTTTCAGCAAACCGGTCAGGTGCCCAACGTGGTGAATCTGGCGCGCACCACGCCCGCCACCTGCGCCCTCGTGGTCCGCCACCTGGATCGCCCCGGCGTGCTGGCCGGCGTGCTGGATGCAATTCGCTCGGCGGAAATCAACGTGCAAGAGATGGAGAACATCATCTTCGACGGCGCTCAGGCCGCGGTGGCGCGCATCCATCTGGAAACCCAACCGGGGCCGGATGTGGTCGTGCAGATTCAATCGTCGAGCCCGCACATTCTGGAGGTCAGCCTCATCCCTCTGTAAGACCGCCCGGCGCCGGCGCAGCGCATCCCTCGTCAGGTGTAATGTAAGGTATGGACAAGAGACTCGCCAAGCGTCACAAGCGTCAAGTTGCCCGCGCCCGGGAGAACGTGAAAACCTCGGAGCCCGACGTACGGACCCACGAACAGATTGAAGCAGCCCGCGAAGCCAGCCGCCCGGACCTGAGTCGTGACGGAAAGCCCAAACCCGCCGGTTCCACCCGCTGATTCCGCGCCCACAGCCGGCACGGCACTGTGAATCGCGCTACTCTAAGCTGTGTACGCTCCCCACTGTTCGCATTGCGGATCTGTCGAGTTTAGAGGCGTCGGCGTCCGCAACGCCCTCGAGCAAGCCATCCACTGGTTGCTCCTGCCCTACCGTTGCGAACTTTGCGGGCGCCACTTTTTCCTCTTAAGATGGATGGCGCCCGTAGCCGGCAGCGTCTAGTCAGAAGTTGAACACACCCCGGAACTGCATGCGGCGTTCCTGGTTGTATGGGCCTCCCGTCTGTCCAAAGCTGGTGCTCTGAATGTTCAGCGTTCCCATGCCCCACTCCGGGTGATTCAGCACGTTCGTCGCCCCCACCTGCAACGCGATCCGCATTTTCTCGCGCAGCCGGATTTCCTTGTTGATGGCGGCATCCAGCCCGAAGAAGTTCTTGCCGTAGACGTAGAGGAACTGGCCGAACACGCCGGGCGTGCTCGGCGTCAGGAACTTGCTGGTGTTGGCGCGGCCGTCGGCGGCGATCCAACCCTTGTCGATGGCGTACCGGTTCGTCACCGGACCCTGGCTGTTCGTGAACGCATTCTGTACGTCCTGGAGGCTCACTCCGGAAGCCAGTGTGACGCCGTTGCCCACCGGTCCTGTGACGTTGTTCACCGTCTGGAATCCGCCGGTCAGCGGGTAGGCGCTGCCCGATTGGATGGTCAGGATCGGGGAGAACGCCCAGCCGCCCACCAGCGCATCCAGCAGGCGGTTATTGATGTTGAGCATGCGCCCCTTGCCCACCGGGAGATCGTAGGTGCCGAAGACTTGCAGCACGTGGCGAATATCGAAAGGCGACGGCGCGCGGTCGAGCGAGAGGTTGCGCCGCGTGGTCCAGTCCACGTTTTGGTTGGCGTTGTCCACCCTGGTATTGCTTAGGCCCTTGGAGAAGGTATAGTTCACCTGCATGGAAAGGCCCTTGGCGGCGCGCTTGCGCAGGCTGAACTGCAACCCGTTGTAGTTGTTCCAGGCGGAATCTTCGGTCAACTGGAGACTGCCCGACGAGTACGGGTTGAGCATCCAGAAGTTGATCGGGTACGGTCCCGCAGCGCTGTAGCTGCCCACCCGGGCGCATGGCGTGAAGTTGGTGCCGAACATGCGGCAAGCCGTATTCTGGTTGGTGGCCAGGGACCCGGCCATGCCGCCGGCAGCGCCGTTCTGCAGGAACGTCACATACGTCGGATTGGCGAAGCCCTGCGATGCTGCCAGAGCAGCCGCCGCGCCGCGCGCACCGAAAGCGGTTTGCAGAATCGGCAGCGCGCTTTCTCCGGCGAAACCGCGGTTGGAGAAATCGCCCGCGAAACCGTTGGCCGTGTTGATCTTCAGGTTGTTCTGCGCGTTGACGAACTCGCTCAGAAAGCCGTTCTCGAAGATGTTCACTTCGTTCAGATTGCTTTGCCGCCAGCCGTGATGCGAGGTGTTTCCCACGTAGTTGACCTGCAGCACAGTGTTGGCCGCAATTTCCCGCTGGATGCCGAAATTCCAGTTGATCGTGTATGGCGCCCGCAGGGTGGGCTTCAGCGCCTGATAGGTATTTACAAACGTCAGGTCGCTGGCGTGGATCGTAGTCACGAAAGAGGCCGGCGAGACATTGGTGTATGCCGGTAGCCCCTTGGTCAGCAGATCCTGCAAGGTGAGGTTGTAGGCGATGCCGCCGGCGCCCGGAGTGAAGGTGCTGGTCTGCGTTTTGCCGCCCGGGTTACTGCCCACCGTGGCAGCGAACATCTGCGAACCCTCGTCGTAGTACACCAGTGAGTAGCTACCGCGTATTACGGTTTTGCCATCGTGGAAGACCTTGCCCAGCAGCCCCTTGTCGGAACGCGGATTCCAGGCGAAACCGATGTTGCCGCCCGGATTCGTCATGTCCGCCGGATAGGCGTGCGAGCCGACCTTGAGCAGCGGATCCGTCTGCCCACTCATCACCCCCGGAGTGAACAGAGAGGTGGAGGGTCCGTAGATGGCGGCCTGATCCGGAATCGCCACAATGCCGTCCACGTTGAACATGTCACCCTGGAACTCCCAGCGGAAACCGTAGTTCACCGTGAAGTTGGGCTTCACGCGCCAGCGGTCCTGGATGTAAAGGCCGCCCATGTGCGAGCGGGTCCAGGTGTAATTGATGTCGCCGCCATACTGTTTCGTCTTGGGGTCCACCACGCCATTCTTTCTGACCCCGGAGATGCGTCCGGTGAGTAGCGCATACAGGCTGGCGGCGCCGCCCAGATCGGCCGTGTTGACCCCCGGCAGGCTTGTGGTGTTATAGATCGCCGAAATCGGGTCGCTGGCCGGTACGCCCAGCGTATAGATTGGGTACGGGAATACCTCGCCGGTGTCCTTCCAATCGGTGCGGCGATAGCTGCCGCCGAAGGTGATGTTGTGGTCGCCGCGGGTCAGCGTCGCTGTGTCGTAGATGGTGGTGATGTAGTGGCGGCCGGTCACATTCTGCTGGTCCGCCGTCAGCGTGGATACGTAGGGCAGGCTCCAGCGCAGCGGTTGGTTGTTGTACGTGTTGTACGCCCCGCCCGCCGACGCCACGGCGTTGCTGTCGCCCGAGTGCTGCACGCCATAACGGAATTCATTGAACGCCCGTGGATTGACGGTCCAGTTGACGGCGCCCGAGTAGGTGAAGTATCCACCGATGCGGAACGGGTTCTGCTTCGGGAAGTCGGCGATCGGCCAGGTCCGCGTTCCCGCCTGCCAGGAATGATACAGGTTCCAGGTGCCGGTCAACTGTATCCCGGGCTTCAGATAGTAGTCGAGGCGCGTGGTGGGGTAATACTGAAACAGGTTGTTGGAATCCTGCCAGTTGAGGGACTGCTGATTGAAGTTGTTCACAATCGGCAGCGTATACCCGCCGCCCAGCGCGGTGTTTTGTTTGCCCAGGGTCTGTTGCACCGCCGGGTCCAGCGCGGTGGAAAACCCATTCTGCGCGGCGATCGTGAGCACGTTGACCGATCCCACGCTGCCATCGGCCTTCTTGTAACTGTAGATGCCCTTCTGTGCGTCGGACATCAGCACGTTCTGGCTCTTGGTGGGCGCGTTGGGGTTGAAGTTGTACTCGTAGTTGATGAAGAAGAACAGCTTGTCCTTCAACTTGCCGAATGGCACCAGCCTGCCGCCCAGATTACCGCCGAACTCGTGGAACCGTCCGCGGGTTCGTACCCCCTGCCCCTGCGCGTTGCGCAGCCACGTGTTGGCGTTGAAGATTTCGCTGCGTGGCTGATAGAATGCGCTGCCGTGATATTGGTTGGTGCCGCGGCGCGTGACGAACTTGATGTTGACGCCGCTCTGCCCGCCCGAATCCGCGCCCAGACCGGTGGTCTCCACCGAGACTTCTTCGATCGCCCCCGCGCGCGCCGGCACCGTGGTGTAGAACACCGTGCCGCCGCTCTTGTACCCGTTGGAGGCGTTATTGATGCCGTCCAGCGTGACGTTGACCGCGCCGCCGGGCACGTTGTTGAACCGTGTGTCGCCCTGTCCTACCGGGCTGTTGGCGGCCTGCACTTCGCCGGGCACCAGGCGCGCCAGGGCCAGCGTGCTGCGTCCGATGAACGGCAGTTCCTGAATCTGTTCCCTGCTGACCACACTCGAAACCAGGTTGGAGGAGGTTTCCAGCACCTCCGCCGATGCCTCCACCGTGATGCTCTGCTCCTGTGCGCCCACTTTCAGGGACACAACAACATCGGTGGTGCGGCTGGTTTCCACGTTCAGGTGGCTGACCACCGCCGTCTGGAAACCGGGGGCGGAGACCGAGATTTCAAACAAACCGTGGCTTAGATCTGGGAAGATCAGGCCTCCCTGTTCGTTGGTGGTGCCCTGCTTGGTAATCCCCGTGCCTTCGTCTTTCAGCACCACCTTTGCGCCCGGTATCACGGCGTCGGCCGGGTCCTTTACCGAAACCGAAACGCTTCCTACGATGCGCGCCTGCGCATTAGCGCGTTGGCTGCAAGTCAGAATCAGTGCGGTCCATATCAAAACCGCGGTCAACTTTCGAACGGAGTAGTGTCTCATCGCGAAATGCCCCTTTGTGGCCTTGAATGAGTGTAGTGTAAGCGCTGCCAGACGGAGTGTCAAGCCTTTCCGACTGCCTTTCCGACTGCAAGTTTTGGGCGGACCCTCCGAGGACAGCCGGTGTCAGGCCCCACATCCATCGTCACTCTGTCCGGATTGCAGTTATTCGACCAGGCCGGTTTGGCGCGCGTGTTTCAAGGCCTCGATCGCGGCGCCGCGCGCGCCGGCGGTGTCGCCGTTGGGCATCACATGGATCGGAATATCCGCCTGCTCTTCGCGCTGCGGCGGCATGCCCACCCGAATTTCACTCGTGAACCAACGCTGGAATACTTCGCCCGTTTCCAACGCGCCGCCGCCCACAATCAACGCATCGGGGTCGAACGTGTTCACCATTTCATCGAAGAAGAGCCCCAGCGCATGGGCCTGCACGCGGAAGATGTCCAGGCACATCGGGTCGCCTTTCTCCGCCAGACCGCGCACCAGCTTTGACGCTTTGTGCAGGCCGCCCAGTCTGCCCAGGTCGTGGCCGGGATAGCGTGCCAGGAAATACGGTAGAAACGACCTTTCAATGGCCGTTAGCGAGCACACCGATTCCAGGCATCCGGTGCGGCCGCAGTTGCATTCCGGCTCGAGTCCCTGGATAGCCATGATGCTCTGGTAGGGAATCAGCACATGGCCCAGTTCGCCGCCGAACCCCTTCCGGCCTTTGACCACGTTGCCCTCCACGATCACGCCGCCGCCCAGTCCGGTGCCGATGATGGCCGAAAGCGAGGTATCCCGGCTACCGCCGCCGAACAGCGTGAAGTGCCCCCAGAGCGCACCGGCATTGCCATCGTTGAGGTACGTCACCGGCTTGCCGAGGCGGGTCTCCAGGTTCGCGCGGATATCGTATCCCGCCCAGTTGGGATGCACAAAGTTGGTGGAACCGCGCGCGCTGAGCACGCCGGTGCCGCTGGCCGGACCAGGCGTGTCCAGACCGACCGCCACCACGTCGGAAAGTAGTATGCCCGCCTTGCCGGCCGCGATCTTGAGGCCGTCTTCAATCTGTTGGAGGCAGATATCCGGCCCCTGTTTGGAGAGGGCGGGATGTTCGCACAGGCCCTCAATGAGGAACTTCTCTTCCCCGTTGACTAACGTGTAGTTGACGGCGGTTCCGCCCAGATCCACTCCAGCCACGATTTGCACGCGTTGTTCTCCGTTTTCGTTTTGACTGCCTGAACTCTTAAGGTTAGCAGGATCCCGGACGGTTCGGCCCGTTTCCCGCCAGTTACAATCCACCTGAACCATCTGGCGGCAAAGGTAGGTCGCCAACG
>JAPKZC010001167.1 GCA_026394025.1 Candidatus Solibacter sp. | reverse complement strand
CCAGCGTCGCCACGCGCATGGCGGTTGCCTGCCGGTCCAGGCTCCAAAAGTATGTCAGCCCGCTCCACAGCACGAAGAGGGCGGCCCAACCCAGGGCCAGGTTGGGAGGGCGGACAGATCCGCGCCGTGCCGCCACAACCGCCGCCACGGCGAAGGCGAGAATCCCCAGCAGGTGCGAGAGCGTGGCGATGCCCGGCATCTGGATGCTCTTCTCCCAAGGGATCGAAAAGACAAACAGGCACACCAGCAGCCCGGCCACGCGCGAGACGATGCCCCATCCACGTTCGCTGTTCATGCGGCCGGCTCAATGCGGTGCATGGCGCGGGCGAGTATCCAACCCTCACCGCCAATCTGCAGCGACGCGGCGATCGCCAGTGACAGGGCCGCGCCCCGCAACCCGAACCGGGGAACCAGCAGCCAGCTTGCACCGCCGCAACTGGCCGCCACCACGCAGAACAACGGCACCTGCGCGTCGAAGGCGCGTGTCGCGGTGATCGCATAGCCCAGAGCGATCGCCACGTAACCAGGAATGGCCGCGCCCATGACGGCCACCAGCAGGCCGCCGTAGGCCGCGTACTCCGGGCGGTAGAGCAATCCCAGGATGGTCTCGCCGAAGACGGCCGCCACCATCACGCCGGCCACCCCCAGCGCGCCCACCGATGCCGCCAGCGTGAAGGTCAGTCTCAGAAAGTGCTTCGACTCGCGCCGGCTGAAATGGCGCGCCAATCGGGGCGTGGTGGCTTGGCCCAATGCATTGACAGCCGTACTGCCCACCGTCATGAAGGCAACTACCGCCGCAAAGATTCCCAACTCGCGTACCCCGAGAAAGCGTTCAATGACGTAGCGCGGAAGGTTCGTGTTCAATGAGACCAGCAGCAACATCACGCCCAGCGGCATCGCGGTGCGCAGAATCGCCACTTCGGCTCCCAGGCCAGAACGCGCCAGGCTCTCGCCTGCCGCGCCCCTTGGCCGGTCGTAAGCCAACAGCAAGGCCAGGCGCCCCGCCGCCACCGCTGCCAACGCCCAAACCAGGTCACGGAGCAAATACAAAGCTACGCCAAAGGCACACACCGATACCAGGCCTCGCGCGATCATGGAGCGGGCGATAAGTTCCATCTCATCGCGTCGCTGCATGGCGCCGTAGTAGATGTCGCTCACCGTCTCGCTGCTCTGCGCCAGGCCCGTCACCAGGATCACCGCCGCGAGCGATCCGGAATCGCCGGATAGCAGCGCCAGAATCGCGATGCCCGCCAGGCCGAGCCCCGATACCCCGAGACGGACCGCCACGTAATCTCCGAACGGCTGGCGCCCGTCCACGTCGGTGGCCAGCACCGCCCTCAGGTTCAGGTGCGCCAACATCACCAGCGGAGTGGTGAGCGCTACCGCCAGCGCGTATTGCCCCAGCATCTCGCTGCCGCCCAGCTTGGCCACCAGGCTGAGAATGGCCCACTGCGCCGCCGCATATATCCCGTTTCCGGCCAGAGTCCAGGCAAAGCTCGATCGTAGCGAAGTTGCAGGGCGGGGGGACGCTTGCCCGCCTCGGCCGGTGCGCATCTCCTCATTCTAGCCGAGAGGGCTGGCGCTGCACGGCGGATTCGGCCAGATCACCTTGGCAATCTCCCGGAATGTCGGCAGCGTTACCCCAATCGAACTCACAAGGATATCCATGGCGCCCCCCGCAGGTTCCCGCCCGGGGCGGGACTGAGCGCCTTCTTCTTCCCCTGCACGAAATCGTCGTGCGATTGCTGCTGTTGGTCGTGCGAACGGAAAAGGTCGCTCAAGCGGATTTCGAATCCCAGCCCCTTCAGATCCCGGGCCACCCCCTGAATCGCCGCCTTAGTGTCCGGCGCGCACTGCGCCAGCCGCTTCGGCAGCGGACCATCGAAGCAATGTTGATCGGCACCAATGGTGTATAAGTGATCGGTATTGCAGCAGCATGCGGCTACTTCCGCCTCCGGTCAAGTTTGACTTCCGCCCCGCATTGTCCATACCATCGTCGTAACCTATGAAACCGGCAACAAAAGCTTCGATTTTACTCGTCCTCGCATTTCTCTTCCTCTCTGGCGCGGAGCCTTACCGGAAGCCACCCAAGGCGGTTCTGGACGTCCTCAACTCGCCCCCCACGCCGACCTTGGCGATCAGCCCGACCCGCCATTTCGCCATGCAGGGTCAGCCCGTCCGGTACCCCCCTATTGCCGAATTGGCGCAGCCCATGTTGCGCATCGCCGGTATGCGCATCAATCCCAAGACTAACGGACTGCACAACACTACGTTCAACAGCTCCCTGACGCTCCGCAAGATTCCCGAGGGCACCGAAGTCAAAGTCGATCTCCCCCCCAACGCCAAGCTCAGCCTCGGGCGCTGGAGCTCCGACGCCACCCACTTCGCCTTCACCAACACCACGGAGCGCGGCATCGAACTCTGGCTCGGCGACACCACCGGCAAGACGCGCAAGATCGAAGGCGTGCGCGTCAACGCCGTGATGGGCGCCGCGTCCGGCGGAGGACGCGGCGGGGCCGGCGCCGGGCCCTCCGACGTGCAGTGGATGCCCGACGGCAAGACCCTCCTCGTCCATAGGGTGCGGCGCGTCTCCCGTGGTCACCCATGAGGACATGCTCCAGAACCCGCACGATGAAGATCTCTTCGAGTTTTACGCCACCTCGCAGCTCTCCCTCGTCGATGTCGCCACCGCCAGAATCACCCCTATCGGCAAGGCCGGCATCATCGAATCCGCGCGTATCTCGCCCGACGGCAAGAACCTCCTCGTCACCACCATCCACCGTCCTTTCTCCTATCTCCACGACGCCCGCGCCTTCCCCAAGGAAATCGAGATCTGGGACCGCACCGGCAAGGTGCTCCACAAAGTCGCCAGCACGCCGCTCGAAGATCGCGTCCCCATCAACGGCGTGATGACCGGACCGCGCAGCATCCAGTGGCGTCCCACGGATTCCGCCACACTGCTGTGGGTAGAGGCGCTCGACCAGGGCGACCTCAAGAATAAGGTTCCCCATCGCGACCGCCTGCTTGCCCTCAAGGCGCCCTTCACCGGCGAACCGCGCGAGATTGTCAAGACCGAGCAGCGCTTCGGCAGCATCCAGTTTTTCGAAAAAGGCGGCCGCGCCTTCATCTCGGATTCCGAGCGTCAAACCCGCCGTGTGCGTACCTTCCAGATCGAGGTCGACGACCCCGGCCAACCCGCCAAACTCGTCTGGAGCCGCAACAGTCAGGACCGCTATAAGGACCCCGGCACGCCCATGCTCAAGACCCTCCCTTCCGGCGGCCGCGTCATTCTCCAGGACGGCGACAACATCTTCCTCACCGGC
>JAPKZC010001145.1 GCA_026394025.1 Candidatus Solibacter sp. | reverse complement strand
GGCGGGGCGGCGGTCGCGCCGGAGAAGGTGATCCGCACCATCGCGTACGAGCATCCGCTGTACACCCGCCAGGCAATCGCGGCGCAAGCGCGGTGGGGCGAGATCAGCGGCCCGAACAGGACCCACTACTGCGGGGCGTACTGGCTCTACGGCTTTCATGAGGACGGCTTGAATTCGGCCTTGCGCGTGGCGCGCGCGCTGGGGGTGAAATGTTAGCTCCGGGAGTGTATTTCGGCAGCCTGCGACACCGCCGGTTTACGCCGCGGAAGCACGAATTCACCTATGGCGTGTTCCTGGCGCTCCTCGATATCGACCGCATTCCCGAACTGATGCGCGTCTCGCCGCTGGTGAGCTACAACCGGTGGAACTGGGCGAGTTTCGACGAGCGCGACCATTTCGGCGATCCGCGTCTGCCGCTGCGCGAACGCCTGGCGCGCGATGCCGAGGCCAACGGACTGCGCTTGCCCGCCGGGCCAGTCTATCTGCTGACGCATCTGCGCTACCTCGGGTATTGTTTCAACCCCATCTCTCTCTTCTATTGCCATGACCAGGACGGGCGCCTGGAGATGGTGCTGGCCGAGGTGTGCAGCACCTTCGGCGAGCGGCATAACTATTGGCTGTCGGCGGCCAACGAACTCCCGGCCGAACACTCGCGCCGTTATCAAGTGCCGAAACGGATGCACGTCTCGCCGTTCATGGACATGGCGATGGATTACGCATTCGCGCTGACCGCGCCCGGGGACCGGCTGACCGCGCACATGAGCACGATCGAGCACGGGCGGAGCATTTTCGACGCCACCCTGAATCTGAAACGCGAGGCGTGGTCGGCGAAATCGCTGCATCGCGCCTTGTGGCGGCATCCCTGGATGACCGCCAAGGTGATCGCAGCCATCCACTGGGAGGCGCTGCGCTTGTGGGGCAAGCGCGTGCCGGTGTTCACACACCCGGCGCGGCGAGGACAGAACGTATGAAGAAACTGTTTTTAAGAATGATGGAGGGGTTGGAAGGCGGCTCGCTGGAACTGGTCTGTGCGGACCGGACGTACCGGTTCGGCGATCCCTTGGCGGCGCTGCATGCGCAGTTGGTGGTGCATCGCGAGTGCTTTTTCTCGCGCGCGCTGTTGGGCGGCGACATGGGAATGGGCGAGGCGTACATGGACGGCGACTGGTCCTCGCCGGACCTGGTAACCCTGGTGCGGCTGGCGGTGCGCAACCTGGCACGCCTGGAAACCACCAATGGCATATTCTCCGCACTGGCCCGCATGGCGGACACGGTGCGCCACCGCCTGAAATCGAACACGCTCACGGGCAGCCGCAAGAACATCCACGCGCACTACGACCTGAGCAACCAGTTCTTCCAACTGTTTCTGGACCGCGCCATGATGTATTCCTGCGCGTGGTACGAGACCGCCGGCGATTCGCTTGAAACCGCGCAG
This sequence comes from Candidatus Solibacter sp., assembly GCA_026394025.1. Lineage (GTDB taxonomy): Bacteria > Acidobacteriota > Terriglobia > Bryobacterales > Bryobacteraceae > Solibacter. The sequence continues at coordinate 9,440 of JAPKZC010001145.1, read as the reverse complement.
AGGCAGAAACTGGATCGCATCTGCCGCAAGCTGGACCTGGGGCCGGAAGATCACGTGCTTGAGATCGGCACGGGCTGGGGAGGGTTCGCGCTGCACGCGGCGCGGCACTACGGCTGTAAAGTGACCACCACCACCATCAGCCGCGAACAACACGATTACGCGCTCGACCGGTTTTGGAACGACCCGTGCGGCGCGCGCATCGAACTCCTGTTCGAGGACTACCGCAAACTGCGCGGGCAGTACAGCAAGCTGGTGAGCATCGAGATGTTTGAGGCCGTGGGATACGAATTCTATGACGAATTCTTCGGTGCCTGCGACCGCCTGCTGCGTCCGGACGGCAGCATGCTGCTGCAGACCATCACCATCAACGACCAGAAGTTTCCGGCTTATCGCAAACGCAGCGACTGGATCCAGAAGCATATCTTCCCGGGTTCGGAACTGGCGTCGATCAGCGGCATGATGGCTTCGCTCGGGCGCGCCACGTCGCTGGGCCTGTTCCACGCGGAAGACATGGGGGCGCACTACGCGCGCACTCTGGCGGCGTGGCGCGAACGCTTCCACGCGCACGCTCCGGAAGTGCGGGCGCTGGGCTTCGACGAACGGTTCCAGCGCATGTGGGACTACTACCTGGCGTACTGCGAAGGAGCCTTTCTGGAACGCCACATCAGCGTCGCGCAATTGCTGTTGACCAAAGTGGGCAACCCGCGGGGGATGATGGGTGAACCATGGCGCGCAGGGCGGGAAACGGAGTGCAGGGAGACGGTTGGATAATGGCCATCTATACGCTGCGGCGCGAGCAATTCGTTCCGCGTCCGCTGGAGGAAGTGTTCGAGTTCTTCTCCGACGCAGGAAATTTGCAGAAGATCACGCCGCATTGGTTGAGCTTCCAAATTCTGACTCCGGGACCGATCGATATCCGGCCCGGCACGCTCTTGGATTACCGCCTGAAGTGGCACGGATTGGGCATCAGCTGGCGGACCGAGATCGTAACGTGGAACCCACCGCGCACTTTCACCGACGTGCAAATTCGCGGCCCCTACAAACTGTGGCATCACACGCACACCTTCACCCCCGAGGCCGGGGGAACCCGCATGGTGGATGTCGTCAACTACCAACTGCCGCTCGGCGTCCTCGGTGCGACCGCGCACCGGTTCGGCGTGCGGCGGGATCTGGAAAAGGTATTCGATTACCGCCAACAGGTGATTGCATCGCAATTCCCCCCGTCGGCGGCCATCGCGCCCGCCCGCGAGTGAGGCAGGTAACTCGCGGGCGGGTTGCAGCCTCAAATCAGAAGTAGTACTTGAGACTCATTTGTATGTTCCTGGCGCCGATCTTCGTGCCGCTGATCTGGCCGAAGCTACTGGAGCCGAAGGTGCTGCCCGGCGGATTGAATACCGGGTGATTGCGGAAGTTAGATGCCTCCGCACGGAAATCGAGGCGCTGTTTCTCGGTGGTCCTCCAACTCTTCGACAATGCGAGATCCATGGTATTGAGGCGCGGACCGCGCACGTTCAAGAAGCGGGGCGCCGTGCCATAGGTGTCCGCCAACGGTTGCGAGAAAGCGGCCACGTTGAACCAGTTGTTGAACCGCTCATAGACCGAGCCCGAAGTGGCCGGATCGCCGATCAGGTTTGGCCGTTGCGTGCCGTTCTGTAGCGTGCCGCCGTTCTGCGTTACCTGCAACGGCTGGCTGGATTGCAGGGTGAAGAACCCGCCGACTTCCCAGCCTCCGATGACCGCGTCCAGGGCGCGGTTCAAGTTGTTGGCGAACTGCCGGCCGTGTCCCAGCGGTAGCTGGTAGACGCCGGTCAAAACGAAGCGGTTGGCCACGTCGTTGGACGAATACGATTTCTCCAGTTTGTAGTCGAAGAGACTTTGCAGATTCCTGCCCGAGGTGCTGCTGAGCCAGTCCAGGTTACTGGAACCATTCGACACCGTATCCAGCATCTTCGACCAGGTATAGTGCGCCATCATGCTCAAGCCCTTGGAGAAACGCTTCTCCCACTTGACTTGGAGGCCCTGGTACCAGGAATCGGCGGCACCGATTTCCGAGCCGCCGGCGCCGTCGAATTGCGGCATGGGCCGCAACAGGCGGGAGAGTTGCACCGTAGTACGGTTCAGGTTGGTCGCCTTGGGGTCGGTAATAATCCCGTAGAAGGGATTGTTGACACTCGCCTGGAGTTGCTGGCGGGTGTACTTCGCGTTGGCGCCCAGCCAGTAGCTGGGATCGAGCAGACTGAGGCTGGTACGCGCCGCATCCGGCAGCTTCACGCCCCGGTTGCCGGTGTAATTGATCTCGATGAGGGAGCTAAAGCCCACTTCGCGCTGGATCGAGACGTTCCAGTTATACAGTTCGGGATTCTGGCCGGTGCTGCGCACAATGGTGCCCGCACCCAAGCCGAGGAACGTGCTATCGCCCTGCGAACTTCCCAGGGGGGTAGTCAAGCCAACCGGGTAGGGATTCGACAACGTGGCGTAGCGGGTCGCATTGCTGTCCAGCGTCCACTGCGGGGTGGAGTCGGTATTGAAGGGTGAGCCGGTGTGGCCGGCCACGGTGGCGCGGGACAGGGTATAGAAGATCCCGGCGCCGGCGCGGACGGACGTCTTGGCATTCAGCGCGTACGCGAAGCCCAGCCGCGGGGCGAAGTTGTTCTTGTCCCGGTCAAACGGTGAGCGCGTGTTCTTGTCCGCGAACTTGTAGACCCCTTTCAGGGTGTAGCCCGGCACGGTGATGGGCGCCGGTGCGTTCAGGTCCCAATAGCTGAAGCGATTCTGAAGTTCGTAACGGGGGACATCGAATTCGTAGCGCAATCCTAAGTTCACCGTCAGTCTGCGGCTGACCTTCCAATCGTCCTGAACGAAGAAGCCCCAATAGTTGGCACGGTTAAAGGCCTTGGGATCCAGGTGGTAGTCCCCGCCGTTGCCCCAGCCGATCAGGAACGAAGCAAACGAGCTGCCCTGCAGGCTGTTGCCGGTGTTCAGATCCTGGGCGGTAACCTGCTGCCCGAAGCCGAAGTGGCCCTGCGGATAGCCGGGCTGGGCGTAGTCCAGCCAGTTGTGGCGGGTCTCGACGCCGGTCTTGATGTTGTGCCCGCCGATAGTTTTGCTCATCGAACCGGAGAGTTGGTGCACGCCTTCCTGGCGGTCCATAATCAGCCAACCTTGGGTGCCGATGTCGAGGCCAAACCCGTTGAAAAACGGAAATGCCTTATAGTCGGCTTTGTCGTACATGAGCTTGGGCAACCCGAGCGTGGTCGAGTCGAACTCCTGGAACGGCAAACGTCCGTAATCGGAGTAGACGAACCCGTAATGCAGCACCCACACCGTGGAGGCGTTCTGCACGAAAGTCAGATTGCCGCTGGCCGTTTGAGTATAGCCGTGGTTGGGTCCGTCGTTGGGGCTGTAGGCCGCGGCGATCGCGGGGTCACTCTGCTCCCACAGGTTGGCCGGGGTGTTATTACTCCGGGCCAGGCTGTAGCGTCCGGTGAAGCTAAGCCGGTCTGTGAAGTTGTTGTCGATCTTGATGTCGGCCTGCTTGGAGGCGCTCAGGTTGATGCCCTGCATGTAGAAGTTGTTGGCGTTGGTAAACGCGTTGGTGGGAGTCGAGTTGGGCAGGGGGATGTACTTCATGGCCTTCAGCGACACCGGGTCCATCGCCGACTTGGGGATCTGGTTGCCCACGTACGGATTGCGCTTGGTGACGCCGGCGGAGTCCTTGTAGGTGTTGAACGGGTCATAGATCGTCATCTGCTTGCCATCGCTGAACAGCAGTTTGCTGAAATCCCCGTTACGGAACTCGGGTATCGGCGAACTGGCCGTATAGGTCTGCGGGCTCTTCGCGCGCGTGTACTCGAAGGTGGCGAAAAAGAAGGTCTTGTTCTTCCTGATCGGTCCGCCAAGGACGCCTCCGGGTTGATCGCGGCGGTAATAGGTCTTCTTGGCTCCGCTGCGGTTGTTGGACCAGCTGTTGGCGTTCAAGGTGGAGTCGCGCCGGAAGTAATAACCCGTGCCGTGAAAGTCGTTGGTGCCGGACTTGGTCACCAGATTCACCACCGCCCCGCCCGACTGCGCAAACTCGGCCTGATAGAAGTTGACCTGCATCTTGAATTCCTGAACCGCGTCCACCGAAGGCGTCCATTGCACGTCCGTGGCGCCCGTGTTCTGTTCGGTGGTGTTCACGATGGAGCCGTCCACCAGCACGTCGGAAGTGGAATTCCGCGCGCCGTTGGCCACGAAGTTCGTGTTGGTCGGAGTGTTCGTCTGGCCGTTGGCGCCGACCACACCCGCCGTCATGCTGAGCAGGAAGAGCGGATTCCGCCCGATGTTGGGCAGCGACATCATGTACCGGTTCTCGATCACCTGGCCCAGGGTTGAGATGGTGGTGTTCAGGAGCGGGGTAGTGGACGAAACTTCCACCGTCGTGGCGATATCGCCCACCTGGAGTGAAATATCGAAGGTGGCCTGCTGCTGCACCGCTAGCGGAATATTCGTCTGCGTATGCTTCTTGAACCCCGCGACCTCTACGGTCAAGGTGTACTGGCCCGGTGGCAGGGCGGTGACGGAGTACCGTCCGGCCGTGTCCGTTGTGGCGGGATGCGCCACGCCACGGTCGGTCTCGATCAAGGTCACCTTGGCGCCAGGGACGCCGGCGCCACTCGGGTCGGTCACGGTGCCACGCGCCGCCGCCGTGTAGGAAGACTGGGACCATGCCCCTGCGGCAAACAGTGCCAAAAGGATGCACGCCACGTTGAGTTTCAGAAATAACTGTCGCATAACCTTTTTGCGAACCTCCTCTTTTGGAATTTCCGCCGGCAGACCCCTTATCACCGGCGCCCCCACCCCCGACCCGCATCTCGAGGCTTCGTGAGTGTCAAAGGAAGTATATATCAAGGTTGACGGAATATAAAGACCTTTTTACGCCAAATAGCACTCGGTCCCCGGAGGTTCCCGGTGATAGAGTGAATGAGTCATGAGACTCCGAAATGCCGTCCTTCCGTTTCTTCTGCTGCCGGGCGCCTGCGGCGTGTTCGCCGCGGACCCGTTGGATACCTCGATCGAGAAATTGCGCATGGGTACCTTGGTGATCCAGACCGCCGCCGGCGCGAAAGTGAGCGTGGAACAGGTGCGCCACGAATTCTGGTTCGGCGCCACCCTCCCGACGGGGGTTTTCACCGCGCGAACCAGCCCGGAAGACATCGCGAAGTTCAAAGAAATCTTCACCAGCCACTTCAATGCCGCCGTCATCGAGGGCGCCTTCAAGTGGCACGAGATGGAGCCGCAAAGGGGCATGGTCAACTACGTGGTGGTGGACCGTATGCTCGCCTGGGCCGACCAGCAAGGCATCCCGGTGCGCGGCCACTGCATATTTTGGGGCATACCGAACCGGGTGCAGGATTGGGTTAAAGGACTGTCCGACGACGAACTGCGGCTGACCATGCAGCAGAGGGCCAGGTCCATCGGCGCCCGCTACCGCGACCGCTTTGCGGAATACGATCTCAATAACGAGATGATCCACGCCAACTATTACGAGCAGCGGCTCGGCCCCGAGTTTATCAAGCAGATGGCACTCTGGGTGAAGGACGGCGATGTCAAGGCGAACCTGTTTGTCAACGATTACGATATCCTGACCGGGAAACGGCTCGACGATTATGTGAAGCACATCCGGGGATTGCTGGATATGGGCACGCCCCTCGCGGGCATCGGCGTACAGGGGCACTTGCACGGCGACACGTTCGACGCAATCGCCCTGCAATCGGCGCTCGACCAACTGGCGAAGTTCAACCTGCCCATCCGTGTGACCGAGTTCAACATGCCCGGGCAGCGCTCCCAGTACTACACGGGCGATCGCAAAGCGCAGCTCACACCCGAGGAGGAACGGGCCAAGGCCGAGAACCTCCGCCAGTACTTCCGTATCTGCTTCGCCCATCCCGCCGTCACGGGCATCATGATGTGGGGCTTTTGGGAAGGGGCGAACTGGATTCCCCAATCTTCCCTCTACAAACGGGACTGGTCGCCGACCCCGGCGGCGGAAGCCTATCGAAACCTGGTCCTGAAACGCGGCAAGACGCCGCTGCTGCTCACCGATATTCCCCTCGGCAAGCACCGGGTCACGGTGAACGGCAAAGAAATGCTGGTGGACCTGAGCAAGGCGGAGGGGACCAAGCGAGTCCACGTGCAGTGACCCTGAGTCGCCGCCCGCCCGCCTGCCGGACTATCTTACTGAGTGCCGCCCACCACGGTGGTGTAGCTGGTGGTGGCCAGCGGGAACTGGGCCTTGCCGTCGGTAACCGGGATGCGCTCGGATTCCTGCATGCCGCGTTTTGCGTCGGTGACCCAGAGGCGAAGTTGTTTCACGCTGGGCGGGATGCCCGTGAGCGTCGCGGTTCGGGTGGCGCCGTGGTTCACCATGTGGATGGTGTAGATGCCCTCGGCAACATTGCCGAAGGCGGCGCAGGTGAGGTTGGGCTGTTTGTCGCAGGCCACCGGCAGTGAGAAAGAGCGCGGCGGCGTCGAGGCAAGCTGTTTGAAGTTCCAGAAGCGGCGCGTGGGGCGGAGTGGGCCGTTGTCGTTGAAGATGCCACCGCCGGCGAGTGGGGATTAGTCGGCGGTGAGCTGCCATTGGAGAATCGACAGTGGTTGGGCGATGGAGAGGATGCGCAGGTAGAGGTTGATTTCGTAAAGGGCGAAACTCTGCTCGTTGAAAATCTGGGGATAGCGATAGGCGGCGGCATCGGTGCTGCCTTCGCCGATCACCAGCGGGACATTCAGTTCCCGGGCGGCATCGCGCCACTGGGCGAGAATCTCATCGGTGCATCCGCGCCAGGAGTGGAAATCCACGGCGCCAATGTACTTGACGGCCTCCGGGTCCTTCATGGCGGGCTTGATGAAATCGATGGGGTTGGCATCGGAGGTGTCGCCGAGCGCGAGTTTGGTGGCCAGGCCCTTGCTGGCGAAGTAGGGGCCGAGGGTCTTGATGAGTTCGGCGTGCTCGCGGGCGGTTTGACGGACATTGATGCCCAAATCGGATTCGTTGAAGCTGAACATGACGGCCTCGACGCCGTACTTTTCCTTGAGGAACAGCAGGTAACCGGCGATGGATTCCTTGATGCGGGCCATCTTCTCCGGGTTGAGCGGATTGCCGCGCGGGCCGGATTGCTGCTGTTGTGGGAACATGGCGCCGCCGCGGCCGCGCCGCCGGGCGCAACACCGCCGCGTCCCGGACCGCCGGGGTTTGTGATGCCGGCTACCGCGCCGCCTCGGCCCGCACCACCGGGCGCAACACCGCCGCGTCCCGAAGCACCGGGCGCTGTGCCTGCAAGGGCTGCACCGCCGGGCCCAGCCGGCACTCCTGCGCCGGGAGATGTTGCCGCACCGGGTCCGGACGGTACCCCCGCGCCAGTGAGTGCGCCACCGCCGGGGGCGAAGCCGCCGCGGCCGCCACCGCCGCCGAGAATCGCCCAATTGGGCGCCTGCCAGGCGCTGACCATCACGGGCATCCCTTTTTGCGCCAGCCTACGGGCCATTTCCATGGCTTGCTGCACGCGCGGATTGATCTGGCCGGCCCGAGCGGCGGCTAGAGGATCGGTGGCTTCTTCAGGGTGCCAGAGGACTTGCGGGTCGGTGCGAGCGTTCTGCAGGCGGAAGTTGCCGCCGAGGCCAGCGAACATCTGGCCGGGACGCGAGGCGTCGAGGGTGATTTCGACTGGTTTCTTGTCGATCTCGCCGCTGACCTTGAAAGCGAAGCTTTTCTTGCCGGTCTGTCCGGCAGTGGTCTTGCCGGTCAGCACCGCGAGCAGGACCTGGAGGTTATAGTTTCCCTTGCGGCGGTCGTCGCGGATGATCACCTGAATCGGCTCGCTGAAGGTCACCTCGATTTGGCGGGTGCGCGAAACGAAGCGGACGCCCTTGGCGGTGGCGCGGACATACTCATTCTGCTCTTCGGCGCCGGCGGCGAGAGAAGTTCGTTCGGCGGTGGACGGATCGGGTTCGATCAGTTGCGCGGAGCCGCCCGAAAATACCGAGGCGGGGAGTTCGATTCCCAGAAAAGCGCCGCCGATGTTGGCATCCTCGGGCGAGGTGAACTCGAGATCCAGTTTGGCGGTGGCGGGGCCAGTGTCTTCGACGATTTCGGTGGCTGCCATGGCCCAGCCGTTGCCCTGAGGATCGCGGAACTCGCGGGGCGCGCGCATCTGCACGGTGACGGTTTCAATCCTCCCGTTGCGGGAATAGTTGTTCGTCTGTCTCTCGCGGCCGGTGCAACTCACCCCCGCCAACTCCGGCTGGGCAACGCACATGCTGGTGCTGAGTTCCAGAAGGTGGCCATCGACGCGCAGGCCGGTCAGATTGCCCCAAGCCATAACCTCGGGCTGGGCGAACGCCGCACCCGCGAAGGCTGCAAACAGAATAATCGAGCTGGTGATCCGAATCATCACGAGAATTGAGGGGGGCAGTTTACCAGCGCTCCAGGCGGGTTGCCCACAACGGCCCCGGTCAATCTTCGTCGTGCTGGGCGGCGAGGCGGGTTACCACGCCGAGGTCTTCCAGCGTGGTCACGTCGCCCGTCACCGAATTCGACGTCACGATCTCGCGCAGCAGGCGGCGCATGATCTTGCCGCTGCGGGTTTTGGGAAGCGAATCAGTGAAGCGGATCTGCTCCGGTTTGGCAAAGCTGCCGATTTCGTGGCCCACCCACTTGCGGAGCTCATCGGCCAGCGCGTGGTGGTCCCAGTCGCCCTTTTTCAAGGTGACGAAACAGGCGACGGATTGACCGGTGATCTCGTGCGGCTTGCCTACTACCGCGGCTTCGGCCACGGCCGGGTGTCGCACCAGGGCGCTTTCGATTTCCATCGTGCTGAGGCGGTGGCCACTGACGTTCATCACGTCATCAACCCGGCCCAAGATCCAGAAGTAACCGTCTTCGTCGCGGCGGGCCGCGTCACCGGCCAGGTAGACGCCTTCGAGGCGCTCCCAATACTGCTGTTTGTAGCGCTCGGGTTCACGCCAGAGCGTGCGCGCCATGGCGGGCCAGGGACGGCGGATGATCAGGAAGCCGTCCTGGTTGGCCGCCACCGGGTTGCCTTGCAGATCCACCACATCGGCGATCACCCCGGGCAGGGGGAGTGTGCCGGAACCGGGCTTCAGAGGGACCGCGCCGGGCATGGCGGCAATCATCATGGCGCCAGTCTCGGTCTGCCACCAGGTGTCCACGATGGGACAGCGCTGCTTGCCGATCACCCTGTAATACCACTCCCACGCCGCCGGATTGATGGGCTCGCCGACGGAACCGAGCAGCCGCAGGCTCGACATATCGTGGGCATTCGGCCACTGATCGCCCAGGCGGACGAAGGAGCGGATGGCGGTTGGGGACGTGTAGAAGATGTTGACCCGGTACTTTTCGATGAGACGCCAAAAGCGGTCGGGCTGCGGGAAATCGGGAGCGC
>JAPKZC010000675.1 GCA_026394025.1 Candidatus Solibacter sp. | reverse complement strand
TTCGCCGGCTTCGCCCGCGATATCTTCCAGCAACTCCGCGCCTCTGGGCGCCGACATGCCCATCTCCTCCGAAGCGGTCTTCACGGCCAGTTGCCGGATGGGCCGCGGCGTGAGCGCTTCGCCATGATGCAGCGGATAGGCCAGCACCGCGATGTCGCGGTAATAACCGATCTTCGCCGGCGGCCGCGGGAGTGCGCGGCGAACCTCCGCACCTCCCTGCGCCGCGGTGCGCGACCACGTCAGCAGCTTCGCGCCCTGCTCCGGAGTGACCGTGGGACCGCCCAGGTTCCAGCCGCTCTCGATGTTGAGACTGATTTCGAGGCCGAGTCGCGCCGCCTCTTTCAACGTGTGGCGGTAAAGCTGCCGCCAACGGTCGCTGGCGAACGTCGGGCCCGCGGGCACCATGCGATTATTCCGCTGCTCGCTGCCGTTGGCGTCCACCAGCAGGGCGCCGCCATAGCCGTTGACCTTCATCTGTTCCAGGTCGCGGGTGATGGCGGCTTCATTCGTATTGCCGTTCAACCACCACCAGTAGCAGCGCAGGCGCGCTTCCTGGGGCGGATTGACGAAGCCGGCTTTGAGCGGATCGCGCCCTACCTGCCTGGTCACTAGCGTCGCGATCGCCACCACCGCCGCCAGCACCTCAAGCTTCCGCCTCATTCCACCACCTCCAGCGCGATGCCCATCAGTTCCGCCACCTTCGCCACCGCCGCCCGTCGATGTCCCACGCCGAGCGCGAAGTGATGCGTTGGGGCGTGGCTGCACCATCGGTTGATGAATTCGCCAGGTGGCAGCCTGAACCGCACCCGCGAATTGGTGTTGCCGATCTTCAAGAGCGGCCCCGCAATCGATTCGCCCTCCGCTGCCAGCAATTTCAGCCTGCCCTCGGCCGTCTGCGTCATCCCGAGCAGTGTGACCGGTCCGGTTTTCACGCGGCACTCCACGCTGACTCCGCTACCGCGCTTGCCGTGGTACAGCCCGCGCCCGCGCAGCACCGGCCGGCCCTCGGCGCTGGCGAGATGCATCGGTCCGTCGTGGCCCATCAGCACAAACTTCTCGCGGAAATCCATGGCGTAAAACTCGCTGTAAGATCCGCCCGCGCCCATGCGATCCAGCATCGTCATGGCGACGCAGGTTTTCAGATCGCCCTCGCCGCTGGCCGCCACGCCGCGCGCGGTGAGCAGCGAATTGCCCAGAATCAGCCCCGCGCTCAGCCGCTCATACCGGTTGCTGGCGAGCCCGCGATAGTAATACGTCTGCCCGTTCAGGTGGAAGCGCTCCACCAGACGGTCCAGCCCGGCGGCGACTCTCGCAACCCACGCCAGGTCGTCGGCCGGGACGTCTTCAATATCGAAGATCCGGCGTGCCGCTTCGATCTTCCCTTCGACTTCGCCCGCGGAAGCTTGCTCCACACACTCGTCCAGGTCGCACATCTCCAGGACTTCCACGTGGACTCCGGCCTGCGCCGAGACACTGGTGAAATCGCTGTACATGTCGAGCATCCC
>JAPKZC010001130.1 GCA_026394025.1 Candidatus Solibacter sp. | reverse complement strand
TGCGGTGAGGGTGGTGGCGGTCATGCCGAACAGCACGACGGCGCCCATCGGCACAGGCTGGAGAATCAGCCCGATGATGGTGGCAAAAAAGATGGCGAGGAGATGCCATGCCTTGACGGCCACCCCGGCGGGAACCGGAAGCAGCCAGATTGCCACGCCGACCGAAACCGTGATTGCGCCGCGCACGATGCGATTGCGCGTGCTGCGGCGGTGCGCTCCGGGTGCGGCCGCTTCGCTCTTCGGGATGGTGATGGTCGCCATACGCCGTCCGTTACTGCTTAGTATCTATCGGATGGCTGGAACGCTCGAAGAATTCTTTTTGCAGCCTGGGTGCGCCCTGGTCGGCTTTGATGGCGCGGACGGCGGTGGCGATGGCGTCGGCGCGGATCTTCATCGCCGCCTGGCCTCGCGCCGCGGTGGATCCGGCAGCGTCTCCCTGGTAGTGGTNNNNGGTTGGGAAAGCTGGCGTACCACCAGATTCCGGTGTAGACTCCGGCGGGCAAATCGAGGCGCTTGAGGTCGGCGCCGGATTCCTGCGATGCGCGGTCGGGATGCACGAGTTCGGGGCGCGACGCCATGACGTTCGACATCTCGCCTTCGCCGGCGTGACCGTCCACTCCCGGCTTAGAGGGCTTGCTGGCCTCGGTTACCTGTCCGCGGCCCTGACCCTCGTTCATGATGGCGTAGAGCACGTAGCCGTGCGGCTTCTCCATTTGGGTCTGGGCGAAGAACTGGATCAGATTGGTGTTGCCGCCGTGGCCGCTGACGATCACCACTTTCTGGCAGCCGTTCCGGCCCATTTCATCGGCGGTTTCCTGGAGGAGTTCCAGTTGCAAGTGGGTACTGTAGGCGATGGTACCCGGCTGATGCCTGGCCTCGAAGATCTGGCCGAAATAATACTCCGGGAAGACCAACGCGTATTCCTGGGCGACGGCCTGCATCGTGGCGTGGCGCACGTTGATCAGGTCCGTGCCCATGGGGCCGGTGGGCCCGTGCTTTTCGATGATCCCGAAGGGCAGCAGGCAGGTCCCCTTGGCCTGCTCCAGCGCCTGGAGGAAATCCCCCGCGGTGAGTTCCTCCCACTTGGGAGAGAGCCGTTGCCCGGGAGAGGCGACGGCAAACAGCATTGGCAGTATCAGCATCCACAGCTTGCGGTATCTCATGAGAATGCAGTGTAAGCGATTTCCGCGGTCTTCTCCGGGATCAGGTGTGACAAACGGGTAAGTCACCTGTTACGCCAAACCGGAACGGGCGAACTGGCGCCCGGATGTGCCATAATCTCGCTTCCTGGAGGAGTCCACCGTGAAAAATGGTCTTACCCTGGCCGGTCTTTCATTCGGCCTGGTCCTGGGAGTGATGGCACAGGACGGCGCTCCGTCGGCCACCATCACCAACGGGCAGGTGCGCGCCAAACTGTACCTGCCGGATGCGCAGCACGGGTACTACCGCGGTGTCCGTTTCGACTGGTCCGGCGTGATCGCCAGCCTGGAGTACCGGGGCCACAACTACTTCGGGCAGTGGTTTCCCCGCTACGACTCCGCGCGGCACGACTCGATCACCGGTCCGGCGGAGGAGTTCCGCACCGGCACCTCGGCGCTGGGCTACGCGGAAGCGAAAACCGGAGAGACCTTCGTGAAGATCGGGGTCGGGGTGTTGAGGAAACCGGAGGAAGCGGCGTACGCGTTTCGCACCGCCTACGAAATCGTGGATGGGGGCAAATGGACCGTCCACCGGAAGGACGACTCGGTGGAGTTCATGCACACGGTGAGCGACGCCAGGACCGGTTACGCATATGTCTACCGAAAGACGGTGCGGCTGTCGAAGGGTAAGCCGCAGTTGATCCTGGAACACAGCCTGAAGAACACCGGGCGGCGAAAGATCGAGACCAGCGTTTACGACCACCACTTTTTCGTGATGGACGGGGATCCGACGGGGCCGGATTTCACGGTGAGTTTCCCCTTCGAGTTGAAGCCGGCGAAGGAAATGACCGATCTCGCGGTGGTGCGCGGCAAACAGATTGCCTACTTGAAGACACTGGAAACGGGCCAGGTTGCCAGTACCGCGCTGGAGGGCTTTGGGGCTACGAGCAAGGACTACGATTTTCGGATCGAGAACAAGGCGCGAGGCACCGCGGTGCGCGTGACCGCCGACCGGCCGATTGCAAAGATCTTCTTCTGGTCCATTCGGACCACACTCTGCCCGGAAGCATTCATCGACATGACGATCGAGCCCGGGCGCGAATCCAAGTGGCAGATCACCTACGATTTCGAAGCGCCAACCGCGCCGGGGCGTTGAAAAGCGGTCTGAACGGGCCGACCGGGTGTGGTGGGAGCGGAGGATTGGCTCAAGGTACTTGATAAATATTGATAATTGTCGCTTGAAGAAATCCGAATGTTCGTGTCACTACCGGGCCGTGGCGTCGGGTCGGGTGAAATAGCGGGCGAAGAATGCGATCCGGGCCTGGTCCGCGACCGGGCGAGGGGCGGTTTTGTCGCCGATTTCCATGGTCACGGCGGACTTCGGGTCGAACGCCGGCCACGGGGCAAGGTCCTTGCCGTTGGGATCGGCGGTGGTGACGAAGTTGACCCAGTAGGCGCCGACGACTTCGGCCAGTTTGTGATCCAGGGGAGTCCACGGGCGGTTGGATTGTTTCAGGGTGTTGAAGACGTAAGGGACCTCGGAGGTGTGGAAGGCTCCGTAACGGGCCTGGTCCGGACCGGGTTCGGCGTGATTCCAGTAGTACGTGAAAGCCTTGGTCTTGGCTGTCTTGGCCCGGTTTACGGCCCAAAGGTACATGGACACCATTCCTTGCTCCCGGGCGCTGGTTTTCTGGGACTGGTCCGCGGTGGCGGGATACAACTTGAGGAACTCGCGGGCCAGGTCGCCAAACCGCTTCTGCACCTGCGCCTCGAACTCGGTGGCAGGGATGGTCCCATAGTCTTTTGCGGAACTGCCTTCGTCGGCGGTCATTCCGGTGAGGGTGGGAACATCATTCTGAGTGCCGTGGGCGAAGGTGTCGGCGAGGCTTTCGGGCAGCACCCATCCATCGACCACAGGCCGGAAACCCGAGGTGGGGCTACCGCTGAGGTCACTCAGGTCTTTCCAGGACATGGCGCGCAACTGCTGAATGGACTGGGCACCTTTGGATGCTGCGAACCTGAGGCCCGCTTGCTCCGCTTCGCGAATGCCGGCCACGCGATTATTGGCGACTACAGCGGACCCGCTTTCCGCGATGGCGCGATGGAACAGACCCTTGGCAAGAGGGGACGCCGTCATGTTGTGCACGGAGCTGGCGCCAGCGGATTGCCCGGCGATGGTGACGCGCCCGGGATCGCCGCCAAAGGCAGCGATGTTCTGGCGCACCCAGTGGAGTGCCGCGATCTGATCCAGCGTCCCATAGTTGCCCGAGGCATTGTGTCCCGACTCCTTGCTCAACTCGGGGTGAGCGAGGTAGCCGATCAGCCCGAGGCGGTAGTTGACGGTGACCACGACCAAGCCCTTGCGGGCCAGTTCTTCACCGTCGTAGACCGGAACTGCGGTGGAGCCTTCGTTATAACCGCCACCGTGAAACCACACCAGGACGGGGCGTTTGTCGGCGGCAGCCTTGGCTGCGGTCCAGACGTTGAGGTACAAGCAGTCCTCGCTGATCTGGTTGTGGGCCATGAACTCGGTGGTCCAAGGCTTACGTTCCGGCACGATCTTCTGGATGCAACTATCGGAGAATTGTTCCGCTTTGCGGGTCTCCTGCCAGGCAACTGGGGGCTTAGGCGCACGCCATCGGAGGTCGCCAGTAGGCGGAGCCGCGAACGGGATTCCCTTGAACGCCGTGACGGACGGGTCGGCGCCGGCGAGTCCCGACACGAGGCCGCTCGCGGTACGAACCGGAGCGGCAAGGGCGGCGTTGAGCGGGGAGACAGACAGGGTCACAAGGAAGAGCGAGGCGGCTATGGTGAGGCTTCTGGACATGGTGACCCAATAATAGGTGCCATCGGCGACTTCTGCAAGCTGCAAACCCTGCCGGGAACCGGGTGTCCTGATGGCACATGTAAGTTACATCATTGTTATTCCGGCCGACGCGTTCCGTATTTGACTGAAAAGCAAGAAGTGCGAGGGTTCCGTTTGTATCGATACAATATGTTCCTACCGTACACACGAAGCTCTCCGAAATGCAGGAAGCGGCGAAGCTCGGGGCATACCTGGGATTCCGTGCCAACCGGGTGTTGTCGAAACGGAGGGCTGGAAGATCTATCCGGACATGCTACGCAAAGCGGGGATCACCGACAGCGAAATCGATACCATGGCGCGGCGCAATCCGGCACGGCTTCTGGGGCTGGAATAGTCCAACGGATCAACTCGACTGCAATCCTTTGGGAACCACGGGGAGAGTGCGGAGGCGGTTTCCGGTGGCGTCGAAGATGGCGTTGCAGATGGCGGGTGCAAGCGCCAGCATTGGGGTTTCTCCGGCGCCCGCAGGCGGCAGATCATTGCGGTTGAGCAGGACGCTTTCAATCACCGGCATGCCCAGGAAGCGCGGCACGCGATAGCGCGCCAGGCGGTCGTTGAGGATCTTGCCGCCGGCGAATTTGAATCTGCTCGAAGAGGGCGCCGCCCAGGCCCATGGATATGGCGCCTTCCACCTGGTTGCGCAGATGGTTGGGACTGACGATGGCTCCACATTCGAAGGCCACAACCACGCGCACCACCCTGACGGCGCCGCTAGTGCGGTCCACGCTCACCTCCGCGCAGGTGCCGACGTAGCTGCCCTTCTCAAAACCGCCGGCGATGCGACCGTCATTCAACGTGTTGGTGATCTTGCCGAACGAACTGCCGGTGAGGGTGCGTTGCGGCTCGTCGAATTGCGGGTGGTTGGTCAGGTTGAAGACTTCGGCGCGCAGCAGGACGGAACGCTCCGCGGCGGGAGGCCAGTGCAGCTCCCTGGTGACCGCAGCGTTGAAGTTGGCGATGCCGCCCTTGCGGAAGGCGTTGCGCGCCAGGTTGCCGCGCGACTCTCCGAGCGCAATGTAGCTGAAGCGATCGCGCCGCAGGATGGACAATGAGGTATCGGGATTGCCGACGGTCATGCCCAGGATGGACGGGTCGAGAATGTTGGGCCGGTCGCTGGTTCCGCCGTCCACATTGCCGAAGCCGGGGTTGTCCGAACCGATGGTGATGGTGAATGGTGTCCCTGTCCTGGCCAGCGCCGCGCCGGAAATCTGCCAGCCACGGAGCAGCCACGCGGAAGAGCGCGGAGACGTGTAGGAGTAGTACAACACCAGGGAGTGGGTCGAGTCGAAGTTGCTGAGGCTCTTGCGGTCCCGGTAAGAATCGAACTGCGATTGCGGCCGCAACTTAGTGAGTTCGGTATTGGCGGCAGTGCCCGCATAGTCGGAGCCGGTGTCCAGGGCCTTGCCGAAGGTGTAGGTCAGCCCCCAGGCCAAGCCCCTCCGGGACGGCGCCTGCAACGCAAGCTGGGCCGCGTCCAAATAGGCGGCACCGCCGTTGACGATATTGCGAACGTCCACGTAGCGCGGGTCGGCACGCCGCTGGTCCACGGTGGCGAGAGTGAGCGGGATGCCTGGCACCGGAACCGCCCGGTTGTTGATGTGGGCTTCCAGGGGTTTGAATGTGCGGCTGCCGACATAGCCGAGACGGAGCAGGTAAGTCGCGCTGCCAGCCGCCCCGAAGCGGCGCTCCAGAGTGAGATTGTATTGGTGGGAGTAGGGTGAGACCAGGTCCGGCGAGAACCGTGTGGGCAACTGGCGGGTGTTCGGATCGTTGAAATCGATGCCGTGCAGAGGATCCGCCAGATTCGGACTCTGCACTTGAATACGGTGGGCCAGGGGTTCGTTGAAGCGCACCTGGCCGTAGGTCACCGGATAGATCTGGCCGAATGACGCGGTGTAACCGGTACGCAGCAGCCACGCCGCGGGCAGGCGGAAGGCAAGGGAAAGACGCGGGCTGAAATTATTGCAGTCGCAGCCGAAGGGGAGCAGGTTGAGGTGGTTGACCTCGGTGGGCGCGGTCACCAGGTTGTAGCGGAGGCCGTAATAGAGCTGAAGGCGGGAACCGATCTTCCACTGGTCGGCGGCGAAGAGGTCGGCGCTCAGGTTGCGGAATCCGCGATCCATGGGTCCGACGGTCACTTCGTAGGTGATGGGCAGGCCAAGGCGCAGGTTGTCCACCGCCGAGTGCAGCGCGTCATTGGCAAAAGTGAAGGCACCGCGCGAATTGGCGGATTCCACGCCGTTCATCTGGTAGCGCGCGGCGCCACCTCCCCAGGTCAACAGGTGGCGTCCTGCCGCGGAACGGCGGCTGAAGACCGCACCCCATTGGAAAGTGTTAAGGGCGCGATGGATGGGGAATTGCACTTCGGGGAGCAGATCGGCGAGCTGATTGCTGGTCTTGACGAGGGCAGGCGCGGCGTGCGGTTCCGCGCGCAGGTCCGACATGGATCGCTGAAAGGCGGCCGAAAAACACGCTACGGTGACCTCCGAGAACGCGTGCTGGTACGCCAGGACGGTACGGGTGGTGTGAATTTCGGTGTCGGGATTCTGTCCGGCCACCAACTGGAATGCGTCGATTCTCTGCCGGTTCAGGGCATATGCCGCGGATACCCGGTCGCCTCCGCGGAATTCGCGGTCCAGGCGCAGAGAAGTATCGATCTGGTCGACGGATTGCGGGGAATTGGTGTTGAGCGCGCGCGGATCCAGATCGGGCCGGTTGGGCAGTTCGTTGGGGAAGGCGGCGAGGAATTGCGCCACCAGCGTGCGCACCGCGGGGCCGGTGGCCAGGGGAGTACGTTCCGAGGCCAGCGGCACAAGCGCGTTGCCATTGACCATGCCGCGCACCTTGCGCTGCGAGAGGTTGCCGGTAAACGAACCGAGCCCTTTCACACGCTCCACGAAGCGTCCGCCATAGTTGTTTTGCCGCGAGGGTTTGACCGCACCCACCTGAAAGAAGGTGCGGGCGTTGAAACCGCTGTTCTGGAGGAGTTCGTAGAGTTCGCCATGAAAGCCGCGGAAGGCGCCGTCGGGGAGCGCTGCCACAGCGTCCGAAGGCGGACGTCCATGTTCGGCGGCATAGTAGCCGGCTTCCACGAGCGGCTGGGAAATCACGGTTACGCTATCGCCGAGGCGGATGTTGGCTTCCTTGGTGGCGTCGTTGTCGATCAGGTTGACCTGCACGTTCTCATTTCGCCGGGCAGCGGCCTGACTCAGCGTGGCATCCAAACCGGAGGACGGCGCCGGCGCCTTGGAGGCGCCGTTGGCTGCCGGGGATTCCTTGGATTCAGCCGGAGGCGCCGCCGGACCGGATTGCGCGGCCAACGAGCAGACGCACAAGAGGCCGAAGCACAGAATTGCAGACCGCATAGGGGAAGCATCAGTATAGCTTGCGATAACGGCAGACCGGCGAACTGGCGGCGGGGTTCCGGTGACTCACGGGATACTCACCTACGGGACACGGGGTTTCGGCAGGTACTCCGGGCCCTCCTTGTCCGGACCGCCCACCTCACTGACGTTCAGCAGGCCGCCGATGGCGACGTAAGTGCCGACCAGCGCGGTGAGGTCCACCAGGGCCTTTTCGCCTAGCACGGCTTTGGCCTTCTGGAAGGTGGGTTGGCTCACGACGTGATTGCGCAACAGCTCGATGGCGAGGTCATAGGCCGCGGCTTCATCGGCAGTTGCCGCGGCGGGACGCTTGCCGGCGCGGACCTCGGCGAGGGTGGCCGCGGCGACACCTTCCTTGAGGGCCAGCGGGTAATGGATGTACCACTCGTAGGGCACCGACCATTCGCGGGAGGTGATCAGAATGCCGAATTCCACCAGCCTGGCCGGCAAGGCGGATTTCCAGCGGAAGTAGTTGTAGAGGTCCATCATGCCCTGGGCTACGGTGGGACTACGCAGCATGACGTTCCACGGACCACCCAGGCCGACGCGGGTTTCTTTCAGCATGCGGTCGGCCATGGCGCGCTGATCGCCGGAAGTGTCCTCGAGCTTGATTTGCGGAAACCGCGGCTGCTGCGCGCCTAAAGAGACCGGGTAGCCGAGTACACCGGCTACCGCACCCAGGCGGGTGACGTGATACAGAGCTGATCTGATGGATTGCATATTCCTCCTGTCGAAAAGCACGAAAGCCGGCTCCGCGCCGGGGCGGCGAGGGCGATGCGCGGCCACGGCGAGTGTAGCATGAGGGCGGCCAGAACCTGCCCCCATTCCGCACGGGGTACGGTGAATCACAGGTAACTTACCAGTTACTCACCCAGTTCATCAATGAGTTAGTCCGGTCAATGATAGACTTCTTCCAACCCAGGGTATTCCAAGGAGGGTCCGTCGTGAACCCAGAGAAGCCGGCTGCGCCCGCCGTGGACCGGCGTAACTTTTTGAAACGCGCGACCAGCGCCGGGACGGCCGCGTTCGTCGCGGCCGCGCAGCAGAGTACCGCCGACGCCGCTCCGCAGACGTCCGCTCCCGCCGCGGCAGTCGAGGTCCTGACCACCGATCGTCCCGGCGCCGACTTCATGGTGGACGCCATCAAGTCGCTCGGCTTCGAGTACATCGCCGCCAATCCCGGCTCCAGCTTCCGCGGGCTGCATGAATCGATGATCAACTACGGGGGCAACCTGAACCCGCAGTTCATCACCTGCTGCCATGAGGAATCGGCGGTCGCCATGGCCCACGGCTACGCCAAGATCGAGGGCAAGCCGATGTGCGTCTTCATTCACGCCACCGTCGGCTTGATGCACGCCTCCATGGCGATCTACAACGCCTACGTGGATCGCGTGCCCATCTACATGCTGTTGGGCAACATGATGAACGCCTCCACCCGGCGGCCGGCCCTGGATTTCGTACACAGCGCGCAGGACATCGCGGCCATGGTGCGCGAATACGTGAAGTGGGACGACATGCCGATGTCGCTAGAGAGCTTCGCCGAGAGCGCCGTGCGCGGCTACCGGATTGCAATGACACCGCCCACGATGCCTGTGCTGTTGGTGGCGGATATCAACCTGCAGGAGGATCCAGTTCCAGCCGGCGCCAACCTGCGGATCCCCAAATTGACGTTGCCGCATCCTCCACAAGGGGACTCCGGCGCCGTGCAGGAAGCGGCCAAGCTGCTGTTCGAATGCGAGCATCCCGTGATTGTGGTGGATCGCTCCGCCCGCACGCAGGCGGGGCTCGATCACCTGGTGGAACTGGCCGAACTCCTCCAGGCACCGGTGCTCGACCAACTCGGCCGCATGAATTTCCCCTCGCGGCATGCACTCAACCAGTACGACCGCTCGCGCGCCGTACTCGCCGAAGCGGATGTAATCCTGGGCCTGGAACTGCTCGACTTCTGGGGTGTGGTCAACTCGTTCCGCGACCAGTTGCAGCGCAGTTCCACGCCGTTGGTCAAACCGGAGGCCAAGCTGATCAGCATCACGGTCAGCGACCTGTATATGAAGTCCAATTACCAGGACCTGCACCGCTTCCGCGAGGTGGATGTGGATATCGCGGCCGATGCCGAAGCCACCGTGCCGCTATTGATCGAGGCCATCAAGCGGATGATGACGCCGGATCGAAGGCGGGCGTTCGACGCGCGCGGGGCCAAACTCGCGGCCACGCGCCAGCAGTTGCTCGAAAAGGCGCGCGACGACGCGTCGTACGGTTGGGACGCGAGCCCGATCTCGGTCGCCCGGCTGTGTGCCGAAGTTTGGGATGCGATTCAGCACGAGGACTGGTCGTTCGTGTCTTACAGCAAGTACCTGAGCCGCTGGCCGCAGCGCCTGTGGGACTTCACGAAGTACCACCAGTTCATCGGCGGCTCGGGCGGCGTCGGCATCGGTTATAACGCTCCGGCGTCGGTGGGCGCGGCTCTGGCCAATCGCAAGCACGGGCGGCTGACGGTCAACATACAGGGAGATGGCGATCTGATGTATGCGCCGGGCGTGCTGTGGACGTCGGCGCACCACAAGATTCCGCTGTTAAGCATCGTGCACAACAACCGCGCGTATCACGCGGAAGTGATGCAGGCGCAACTCATGACCAACAGGCACAACCGGGGCGTGGACCGAGCGCAGACATTGACATCGCTGACCAATCCGAATATCGATTTCTCGGGACTCGCGAAAAGCCTGGGGGTTTACGGGGAAGGCCCGATCACGGATCCGAAGGATCTGGGGGCCGCCATCCGGCGCGCGATCGCCGTAGTGAAGCGCGGCGAGCCGGCGCTGGTCGATGTGGTTTCGCAGGGACGTTAGAGGAGCGAATGTGAAAAGACATCTGCTGCAAATCGCCTTTGCCGTGCTTGCAGGCTTGTCCGCGGCGAGCGCGCAGAAGGCTGCCGCGCCGTCCGCCGGCGATGCCGAAAAGGGCAGGCAGCTTTACTTGAAGATCGGCTGCTGGGAGTGTCACGGGCGCCAGGCGCAGGGCGGCGGCTACACCGGCCCCCGGCTGGCTCCCGATCCCACGCCGATCGAGGGGCTGATCTGGTATGTACGCCAACCCACGGGCGACATGCCGCCTTACACGGCGAAGGTGGTCTCGGACCAGGAACTCGGCGATATCTACGCGTTCCTGCGCTCCGTGCCGCGCCCACCGGCGGCGAAGACTATCCCCATCCTGAAATAGATGGCTACTTCAGATTGGCCGCCAGCCAATCGACTCCGGCTTGCGCCACCTGCGCGTCCAGTTGCCCCTTTGGGGCTCCGCCCACGCTGATGCCGCCAATCACCTTGCCCTCCACTACCAGGGGAAAGCCTCCTTCGACGGGCATCGCACCCGGCAGCTTGAGCACCAGCATCTCGCCATGAGCCAAGCGGTCCGCGAAATTCTTGGTTGGCTGCTTGTACATTACCGCCGCCGTGGCCTTGGCTGACGCTGTGTCCACGCCGGACGGGTTGGAGTCGTCCATGCGCTCCAGATACAGCAGGTGGCCGCCCTCGTCCACAATCACGATGGTGACCTTATATTGGTTGGCGGTGGCTACCTTCAGAGCGGCGGCGGCGATCTGCTTCGCCGCCTCGCTAGTGAGGGCCTTTCGCTGGTCGAGCTTGACAGCCGGCCAGCCGGGCGCGGCCAGCGACAAGGCGAT
>JAPKZC010000425.1 GCA_026394025.1 Candidatus Solibacter sp. | reverse complement strand
CGCAGGACGATGTGCTGATGACGGTGGGCGCCGCCGGCGCCATGAACACGCTGCTGAAAGCGATCCTCGACCCCGGTGACGAGGTAATCGTCCTCAACCCGTTCTTCCCCGAGTACCGTTTCCATATCGAGAATCACGCGGGGCGCGTCGTGCCCGTCGAGACCGATGAACACTTCCAACCGGACGTGGCGCGAATCGCCGCCGCCATCACACCGCGGACCAAGGCCATCATCCTCAACTCACCGAACAACCCCACCGGTGCGATCTACCCCGAAGCCGTGCTGCGCGAGTTAGACGGAATCGTGCGCGACCCGGTGATCGTGATCTCCGACGAGCCCTACCGGCCGATTGCGTTCGACTCCATCGAGCAACCGGAGACGCTGCGCCTGATTGAGCGCAGCGCGCTGGCGTGGTCGTGGTCGAAGGCCATGGCGTTGGCGGGCGAACGCATCGGGTATCTGGCGCTGTCGCCGCGACTGCGCGAACTCGCCGCTCTGCGCGGCGCCTGCACCTTCACGAATCGCATTCTGGGTTACATCAACGCACCCGCCATCTGGCAATGGGTGGTGGCGGAAGTGCCCGATGTGACGGTGGACGTGGCGCAATACCAGGCCAAGCGCGACCGGCTCTGCGACGCGCTCACCGCCATGGGCTACGACGCGACGCGCCCGCAAGGCTCGTTCTATTGCTTCCCGCGCACGCCCATCGCCGACGATGTCGCGTTCATCCGCCGTTTGCAGAGGGAAGGCATCCTGGCCGTCCCCGGCGCGGGCTTCGGACGCGGTGGATACATGCGCCTCTCGCTCACCATCCGGCGCGAGGACCTGGAGCGGTCCCTGCCCGGTTTCGAACGTGCACTTGGGCTGCCATAGCGCCCGCCGTGAGCATAAGGCGCGGAGGCCGCCGCTAATTCAGGATAAAAAGGTCTTGAGTGATTTGATCTACGTCTCCATGTTTTTTATACTCAAAGAAGCTGTTGTTGTCCGTTGAATCGGGTCCGGCTCGCGTAAGGTCTCCGGGAGAATACATGAAGTTCATCAGGGTCATTGGTTCGCTCTTGCCGCTCGCACTGCTGCTCCCCGCCTTGTGTCTGGGGCAGGGCGCCGCGGAGGCGGACGACATCGCCAAGCTGCGCGAACAGCTTGCGGCCCAGCAGAAGCTCATCGACCAACAGCGGCAAGCGCTCGAATCCGCGCAGAGGGCGATCGACGCGCAACAGAAATTGTTGGACCGCCTGGTTGCCGCGCGGAGCGCGCCCGCGGCCGCTGCCACGCAAGCCGCGGCCGCACTGCCGGCAAAGCCGGCCACACCCGCGGCTGACGTTGACGCCAAAGGGCGGGCGTTTTCGCCGCTTGCCTTTCACATTGGCGGCGCGGATTTCGCCCCGGGCGGTTTCATGGATTTCTCCACGGTCTGGCGCTCCACCAACGTCGGCAGCGGCGTGGCCACTTCCTTCGGCGCCGTTCCGTTCAGCAACACCGCGGCGGGCAGGATGCAGGAGTTCCGGTCCAGCGCGACGAACTCGCGCGTCACGCTGACTATCACGGAGAACCCAACCAAGAACCTGGCGGTCACGGGCTATCTCGAGGTGGATTTCACCGGCAACCAACCGGCCGGCATGTGGGTGACCAGCAACAGCAGCACCATGCGCATGCGCCATTTCTGGGTGAATGTACAGCGAAAAAAGTGGGAGCTGCTGGGGGGCCAGACCTGGTCCCTGATGATACCAAACCGCTCGGGCGTCAACTCGAGCAACGTCTTCCTCGGCTTCGGGGAGGACGCCAACTATTTGCCGGGATTGATATGGGTACGGCCGGGGCAGTTCCGGATTGTCTACCACCCCAACAAACATTGGTCGATTGCGACCTCGATTGAGAACCCCGAACAGTACGTCACTCCTTCGACCACGCTGCCGGGGTTTGCCACCACCCAGGTGGACAACGGGAACGTTCCCTCGACGCCCAACGCGCGGCCGGACATTGTCGCCAAAATCGCTTACGACACGCAGGTGTCCGGCAAGGCGTTCCACTTCGAACTCGCCGGCTTTTCGCGGCGGTTCCGGACCTCACCCGCGCCGGGCGAATATTTTAACGCGCACGGCGTGGGCGGATCTTTCAACACCAGCCTGGAAGTGGCCAAGAACTTCCGCCTGATTGCCAACTCGTTTTACTCCAGCGGTGGCGGACGTTACGCGGTGGGGCTCGGTCCAGATCTCATCGTCGGCCCGGACGGCTCCATCTCACCCGTGCATTCCGCGACGGGCATTGCCGGGGTCGAATACGCGCCGAAGCCCAAGTCGCAGTTCTTTGGATATTACGCCGGGGCTTACTTCCAACGGAACTACACGGTGGTTTCGCCGGGTAATTATCTGGGCTTCGGCTTTCCTGGTTCGTCGTCGGCCAACCGGCGCATACAGGAGCCCACGTTCGGCTACGCCTACACCTTCTGGAAGGATCCGAAATTCGGCGCGCTCCAGATGTTTACGCAGTATGCCTATCTGACTCGTGCGCCCTGGTACGTGGCGCCCGGGACTCCGGACACGGCGCACGCCCACATGGTTTTCGGCTCGCTACGGTTCACGCTGCCATAAGTATCCCAGAGGGCGCCGGCCCGGTAAGCTTCGCTACGGTGCCGTCAACTCCATCAAACGTTCCCGCAGGTGCGGCAGGGCGGAGAGCAGCTCTGGCGATAGACCCTCGCCCACACGCGCCGAGCGGATGCCGGCCAGCAGCCAGGTGAAGCGCACGTCGGGCATCAACCGGCGTAACAGGTGGACCGCGGCCGGGGCGGATAAACTGTGCGCACCCGCCGGCGGGCCCTCGGGCGGGTCTTCGTCGGTGACGGTGATTTCTCCCGGCGCATCGCTCTCCACGGCATCGATCAGGATGACGCGCTGCCTGCCCTCGATCTCGCCGGCGTGGCGCAACAGGTCCGTGCCGCCGATCAGGACGTCGGCGGACACATGGCCGTCGACCGATTGGGCCAGCAGTGCGCCCACCCCGTCGTCACCCATCAGCGGGTTGCCGAGCCCGACGATCAGCAGCGGCTTCACTTACCGCCGCACCAGGTGGACGGAGCAGGAGATACACGGGTCGTAGGCGCGCGCGATCATTTGCAGGCGTTTGGAGAGCACCGCCTCTTCGCGATCGGCGCATTGTTCCACGGCGCGGCGGAAGTGCAACTCCAGACTGGCGGCATTCAGGGCGGTCGGCGTGATCACGTCCGCCTTCACAATGCGGCCCTCCTCATCGTATTGGTAGCTGTGGATCAGCAGGCCGCGCGGGGCTTCGGTGATGGCGGTGCCGGTTCCGGCCCGAGGGTGCACCGGCAAGGCGCGTTCATCTTTGGTGCCGGCGCGCAGCAACTGTTCGATGATCTCCAGCGCCCGCTCGATGTCGTTGATCAATTCCAGCGCCTGCGCCTTGTTGTTGTCCATCGGATTGTCGGCGGGCAACAGCAGCTTGAGCCGCTTCATGGCCACCGCCAGCCTACCGGTTACACGGCGGGGATTCACCGTGAGACGCGCCAGCGAGCCCACCATGAAAGGGTTGCCGCGGAAGGTACTGTGCCTGGCGTTGGAATGCGGGACGGATTTTTCATTGGTCAGCGAA
Organism: Candidatus Solibacter sp.; assembly: GCA_026394025.1. Lineage (GTDB taxonomy): Bacteria > Acidobacteriota > Terriglobia > Bryobacterales > Bryobacteraceae > Solibacter. Next base: position 6,936 of record JAPKZC010000425.1, on the reverse strand, counting down.
CGATAATCGGCGGCGGGCACTATCGCGCGGCTCCCGTTGGACACCACCATGACTTCATCGCCAGCATAATAGCTGTCGAGGTTGGGGGAGCGCAGCGCGGCGTAGAAGGTGTCGCAATGACAATAGTCCGCCGCCGGCAGGGTAGCGACGAGATCGATGACCGCGTCGGTATCGCTCATGCCCTCGATCAGGGCGCTGCGCAAGGCGATCAACTGCTCAAAGTCCGGCGCCTTGCCGAAGCCTCCCGGCACGGCGTTCACCGGGTGGACGGCGCGTCCGCCGATGGTTTCCTGAATCCGGTTCCCCAGCTTCTTGAGCCGCAAGCCGAGCAGCACCGGCGCCGGTTTATCGGCGGCCATGGCGATGGCGCTGGGATAGTTCAGGTAATCGGGAACCGCCAGCAGGAACAGATGCAGGGCGTGGCTCTCAATGCTCTCGCCGCGAAACATCAACTCGCGAAGCAGTACCGTCTGCGGGCTCACCTGAATCCCAAAGGCATTCTCCGTGGCTTTGAGCGAAGTGAGCGTGTGCGCCACCGAACAGATTGAACAAATCCGGGAGAGGATGGGCGCCACCTCGTCATAGCGTTTGCCACGGATCAGCGACTCCAGCAGGCGGGGACCTTCGAAGACGTCGAAGTGCACGTTCTTGACGATGTCGCCTTCCAGTTCGACGGTGATGCCGCCGTGGCCCTCCACGCGCGCCAGATGCTCCAGCCGAATGGTGCTCATGACGTGACTCCTTGGGGTGCGAAGGTTCGCAAGCGGGCGGCGATATCCTGGGGCGCGAAGCCGCGCGCCTCGAACACCTTGACCAGGCTGGCTGAGTTGGCGTCGTCCACGGGACCGCGGCAGCCCACACAGGCGATGCGCAATTCCGGACACCGCGCGCCGCAACCCGCCACGGTCAAGGGACCACAACAGAGTTCGCCGCGCTCGGTCAGCAGGCAGTTATTCTCGCGCATGCGGCATTCGGTACAGACCGCGTACTCCACCGCAAGCGGCACGTCGCCGTTCAACAGGGCGGCGATCGCCGCCACGAATTCCTCCTTCTCGATGGGACAGCCGGTGATGTTCAGGTCCACCGGGACCACCTCGTGCAGGGCCTGCGCCGGAATGGAATCGTAATCCGGATGTCCCTCGCCGTAGACTTCATCCAGCAGGCGGGCGCGATCTTGGCCGCGGTCCAACGCGGCGACGCCACCCCACACGGCGCACGTCCCGAGCGCCACCAGCGCCTTGCTTCGTTGGCGAATCGCCAGGAGCCGGGCGGCATCGCGGCGCGTGGTTACCGCGCCTTCCACCAGCGCGATATCCAACTGGCAGGCGGTGTCGTTTTCCGACGACGCCATCAGGAAGTCCCGGACATCCAGCAGGGCCACGATGTCCATCAGGCGGTCTTCGCAATTCAGGATCACGAGCTGGTCTCCGGCGCAGCCCGTGAGGCCAAAAATACCCACGGTTGGTTTGCTCATCAGATCATCTCCGGCAAGTTGATTGCATCCCAGTAGGTGAAGATGGGGCCTTGCAGGCAAGTGTAGTTATACCCGATACTGCAATGCCCGCACTTGCCGACGCCACATTTCATGCGGCGCTCCAGCGACATCAGGATGCGGTTCTTGGGGAAGCCGAGATCGAGCAGCCGTTGCAAGATGAACTTGTAGACGACTGGCGGTCCGCAGACGGCGGCATAGGTCCGCAGGGGGTCGATCTTGGCGTGGTCGAAAAGCGCCGGCAACCGGCCGACATGATTTCTCCAGGCGCCGGAGGGATCCGCATCCACGGTCAACAGGCAGTTGATATCGGTGCGGTCCACCAACGCCAGAAGCTCTTCGCGGAACAGCATGTCTTCAGGCCGCTTGGCGCCATACATCAGGGTGATGTTGTTGAATTTGTCGCGATGGTCCAAGGCGTACCACAACAGCGAGCGCAAGGGCGCCATGCCAAGGCCGCCGGCCGCCAGGAGGATGTCGTTGCCCATGATCTCCGCCATGGGGTAGCCGTTTCCGTAAGGGCCGCGCACGCCCAGCACATCGTTGGTCTTGAGCCGGTAGAGTGCGGCAGTGACCCGCCCCACGCGCCGCACGCACAACTCGAGCACCTCCGGGCGGGAGGGGGATGACGATATGGAAATCGGCATCTCGCCCGCTCCGGGCACGCTCAGCATGATGAACTGGCCGGGCTGGTGGCGGAAGGAATGCGCCAGGTGGTCTTCCATGAAGCGCAGCGTGAACAGGTGGTTGTTGTCCACCATTTTGTGGATACGGACGATCCGTGCCATATGCGGCTGATAGGGATTGCCGCTGAGCACGGGATGGTATGTGGCGACTTCATCGGCTAGCAACATCTTGAACCCTCCGCAGGCGGTCGATCACTTCGACCACGTCGATATGCACCGGGCAGGCGCTGGTGCAGCGCCCGCAGCCCACGCAACTCGGCCGGCCGTACTCCGCCACAAAGCCGCGCTGCTTGTGATAGAAGCGGAACTTGATGCGCGCCTCGCGCGTCCCGCGGAAGTTTTCGCCGCTGCCCACCAGGGCGTGACTGGCGAACAGACAGGAGTCCCATGATCGCGTACGCTTGCCGGCGCGGGACCCCAACTCCACATCGTCGTTCACGTCGTAGCAATAGCAGGTAGGGCAGACCATGCTGCAACTGCCGCAGGAGAGGCACCTGGCGCCCAGCTCTTCCCACATTTCGCTCTGGTACTCCATCTCGAAAATCTCGGGAAGATCGCGAATCTCCACGTCGAGCTGGAAAGCGCGCCGCTTGTCGATGGAGCGCTGTTTGTAGGCTTCGATGTCGGCGGCGTCCACCGGCTCGAACAGATTGCCGGTGGCCAGCACCATGTCGTCGCCGAGCGCGGTCCCCACCAGCGCCTGGTAGTAGTTGCCGGTGTCATAGAAAAACAGGTCGAAGCCGTGGTCCACAAAATCGGCTCGCATCGACCGGCAGAAGCACTGCTTGTCCGGCGTACAATCAATGCCGATGATCGCGATGTTTTTTCGCCGCGCCTGAAAGTACGGGTCCTGGTACTTGCCGGCGAACACACGATCCAGAATATTGATGGCGTAGACGTCGCACGCGTGCACGCCGAACAGGATGATGCGCTGATCGAGGCCGTCGGTGTGCGGCACGAAGCCCTCGCCCGGACGGTACCGGAACAGGGTTTCCTTCGGCGGGAGGAAATACTTCTTGGGCGGGAGTATAGTGCGGTCGTATTCCAGGCGCGCATCGCTCCATCGGGTGAGCCGTTTGAAAACGTATCTGCCGTCCTGCTCCACCGGCGCGTGTAATTCGCCGAACTGCTGGACGACCGATGCAAAGAGATCGAGCTTCTCTTTCGGCAACTTGAGAATCTTCACCGCAGCCTCCTTATGGCATACGAGAATCTACCCGAGAAGAGTATAAGACAAAAATATCTTGAATGATAGGGGCAGGCGGACTCCTTGTCCGCCCCCTCATGTATGGGCTCAGGCGAAGTTCGGGAGCATCGCTCCAGCGATTTCTCAGCCGGCGGGTAAAGGTCTCTCCGAGCCGGCGCTCATGGTGGAAGCGCAGCGCTCAATCAGGCTCTCCACCAACGTCAAACGGTGGCGCAACTCGTCCCGAAACGCACGGTGGTCGGTGTGCCGGATCTCAATCAGCAGTCTGGCGCGTGCCGTTTCCAGCAATTCGGCCAGGACCGCAAGCTCCTCTCCAGGAAGTTTGAGAGGCTCATGAGTCGTTGAGTTCATAAGAACCTCCTATTCTCGGAAACGTGTCCGATTCCATTTAACGCCGACCGTGGCGGGCAGTCAAGCATCGCATCGTGCGACATAATCCCAACGAAGGTTGCGTCGGAGCGGCCGCGAGCATACATTCTTGGCGGCAGGACAAGCTTGCGAAAGGAGACTTTGTCGTGAACTGGACGCAGCTCTTGAAGAGCGAGATCGAAAGCACTTACACAACCACCGCAGGACTACTGGACAGAGTAGATCCGGACAGTCTGGATTGGAAACCGGAAAGCGGTGACAACTGGATGACCGTCGGCCAACTCCTGAGACACATCGCCAACGCCTGTGGCGCCGGGTGTAGAGGATTCGTCACCGGCGATTGGGGACTGCCACCGGGAGTGAAGCTGGAAGACCTGTCCCCGGAAGAAACAATGCTGCCGCCCGCCGAGAAGATGCCCGGGATAGAGAGCGTCGCCGAGGCGAGGAAGCTACTCTCGGAGGACCAAACCATTGCCCTACAAATGATCGATCAAGCCGGAGAGAATGATCTGGCCACAAGAGAGATGGCTGCTCCTTGGGCTCCCGGCGTGGCACGTGTGCTCGGCCGGCATCTACTTCAGATGGTCCAGCACCTTGAACAGCACAAAGGGCAACTGTTCTACTACTTGAAACTGCAGGGCAAGCCGGTCAGTACGGTGGACCTTTGGGGCCAGCCCTAGCTGGTCAGAGACCTGCGAGAACCGCGGCGGCGTGGCCCTTGGCCTTGACCTTGTGGTAGATCTTCTCGATCTTGCCATCGGGGCCGATGACAAAAGTGGTGCGTTCGATGCCCATCACCTTCCTGCCGTACATGTTCTTCTCTTTGTAAACGCCGTAGGCTTCAGCCGCGGCGCCAGCAGGGTGAACGGCAGATCGAACTTCTGCTTGAATTTCGCCTGCGCCGCGGGCTTGCCCGGAGAGACTCCGATGACCGTCGCGCTCTTCCCGCCGAAGGCCTTGATTTCGTCACGGAACTCGCAGGCCTCCACGGTGCAGCCCGGCGTATCGGCCTTGGGATAGAAGTACAGCACCACGCGCTTGCCCTTCATCCGGGAGAGGCGGAAGTCCTCGCCTGCATCCGTGTGGACTTGAATATCGGGAGCCCGATCGCCTACCTGCAACATGCATCACCCCAGTTTCTGTTTGAACAGATCCGTTACCACGGCCACATTGGCCTGGCCGCGCGTGGCTTTCATGGCCTGGCCCACCAGGAAGTTGATCACCGTGGTCTTGCCGCTCTGGTACTGCTCCACTTGCCTGGGATTGGCGGCGATCACCCCGGCGATGATCTTCTCCAGCGCTCCGGTGTCGGAGATCTGTTTCAAGCCTTCCCGTTCCACTATGACGCCCGCGGGCTCGCCGGTGGAAAACATTTTCGGAAAGATCTGCTTGGCGAGTTTGCCGGAAAGTTCGCCGCCAGAGACCAGCTTGACGAGTTGCCCCAGGTTCTGCGCGCTGACGGGCGACTCGGCGATCTCCTTGCCCTCGGCATTCAGCATGGCCATGAGGTCTCCCATGACCCAATTAACAGCCATCTTGGGATTGCCGGAAACACCGGCGACGGTCTCGAAATACTCGGCTGTGGCGCGCGTGGCGGTGAGCACGCCGGCGTCGTATTCGGAGAGTCCGAACTCGCCAGTGAAGCGCGCCCGCTTGCGGGCGGGCAGTTCCGGCATGGAGGCGCGCACTTCGCCCAGCCACTTTTCGCCGATGCGAAGGGGCACCAGATCGGGCTCCGGGAAATAGCGGTAATCGTGCGCGTCTTCCTTGCTGCGCATGCTGAAGGTCTCGTCCATGTCGGGGTTGTAGAGGCGGGTCTCCTGCACCACTCGCCCGCCGCTTTCAATCAGCGCCACCTGACGGGCGACCTCGAACTCGATGGCCTGCTTCAGGAAGCGGAAGGAGTTCAGGTTCTTGACCTCAGCGCGAGTGCCGAACGGCTCAGTGCCCTTGAGGCGGACGCTGACGTTGGCGTCGCAGCGCAGATGGCCCTTCTCCATATCGCAGGTGGAGACCTCGATGAACTGGATGACCTGCTTCAACTCCGTCAAGTAGGCGTGCGCCTCGTCAGAGCTGCGCATGTCGGGCTCGCTGACGATTTCGATGAGCGGAGTACCGCTGCGGTTCAGGTCGACATAGGAGAAGCGGTCGGAATCCTTGAAGCCATCGTGCACGCTCTTGCCGGCGTCGTCTTCCATGTGGACGCGGGTGACGCCGATGCGTTTGGGGACGCCGTCCACCACGATATCGACGAAGCCATGCTCAGCCACGGGCTGGTCATACTGTGAGATCTGGTAGCCCTTCGGCAGATCGGGGTAGAAGTAGTTCTTGCGGGCGAATCGCGAGAGAGGACGCACCTGGCAGTTCAGAGCGAGGGCACCCTTGATGGCCAGTTCCACGGCCTCGCGGCTGAGCACCGGCAGCGCGCCGGGAAGGCCGAGGCAGACCGGGCACACGTTGGTGTTGGGCGGCGCGCCGAAGCTGGTGGGGCAGCCGCAGAAGATCTTGGTGGCGGTGGCCAGTTGCACGTGGACTTCGAGTCCGATTACCGGTTCGTAGCGCGCGATCATCTCAGGCGTAGCCGCGGCGATTGCGGAAGAAGACATGGTGTCCTTCCATTATAGTTACTGCACAGTGCGGGCTCCGGGGATAGAACTTCCCTAACGTGGCGAAGCCGGAACCAAACAAGAATGGGTCTTCAACCGCAGCGGCGCAGAGAAGAGCAAACTCCAGGACAAATTCAGTGCGAACCGAAAGGAGTGTCCGCTCTCCAGAGCGTGCGCAGAGGGAGCGAGACCGCAGGTCGGCTGTGCCGATCCGGGCTGCCCAGGCTTGCCATTCCACGCCACTTTCGAAATGGCGTAGAATGGCGCGGTACGGGATTCGGCCTCCCACGTCTGATAGTTGAATAGACAGGACAAGAGCTCGTCTATCGTCGAGGAACTGGGGCGTGCAGCTGGATTGGTTATTGCAGGACCTGCGTTATGCGCTGAGAGGGCTGCGGCGGAATCCCGGTTTCGCGACGGTGGCGATTCTCACCTTGGCCCTCGGCATCGGCGCGAACACCGCCATCTTCGGCATTGTGGAAGCGCTGCTGTTGCGCCCGTTGCCGTTTCCCCAACCGGACAGACTGATCAGCCTGAATATCCCGCTGCGTGGGATGGGAGTTCCGAACGCGGGCC
>JAPKZC010001085.1 GCA_026394025.1 Candidatus Solibacter sp. | reverse complement strand
TCTTCCGGTCCCACGGTGATTACTCCGTAGCCCGCTTTTTCGATGGCCGCGATCATATCCTCGCGGCCGCTCTTCGCCAGATGGTCCGGGAAGAATCCGCGGTTGCCCACGATCATGCCGAATGTAATAGGACGCGATTTGGTGTTGTTCATTTCGTTATACCCTCGTTGCCTTACCAGAAAATAATATTCAATGCGATGAAAGCCGCACCCACGATGCCGGCCCAGAAAATGGGACGTTGCCAAACCGGAAGGTGGCCTTCCGACGGGATCACTGTGCAGCCGTACACCAGGTTGGTCAGTTCCGACTCCGGCTTCGGCGCGGTCATCAGGCTGACCACCACGGTGACGATGACGCACACGATCCACGACCAGAGGGCGCGGAACATGTTTTCCGCCATATCCTTGGCGTTCGAGGACAAGGCGACGTAGTGCAGCGCGGTGGGGTCCAGTTTGACCCAGGCCCACATACCGATGGACGATGCCGTGCCCGCGGCCAGGCCCCAGAAACCGCCCGCCGGGGAGGCCCGCTTCCACAACATGCCGAGCAGCACAGTGCCGAACAGCGGCGCGATGAAGAAGCTGAACAGGGCCTGCACGTAATCCATGATGCTGGCGAAACTCATCACCATGTAGGCCGTGCCGATGGAGGCCAGCACGCCCAAAACGGTGCACCAGCGGCCGACGCTCACGTAATGCGCGTCGGGCGCTTGCTTGCGGAACACGGCGCGGTAGATATCGTACGTCCACACCGTGGCGAAGGCGCTGACGTTGCCCGCCATGCCGCTCATGAAGCCGGCGATCAGCGCGGTGATACCGAGACCGAGAAGGCCTGGACCGCAGTAGCGAGCCAACATGATGGGGAGCACTTCGTTATAGCTGTGACCGCCGGTAGCCAGCGCCTGCGCTTCGGGCAACAGCTTTTCCGGCAGGATGGCGAGGCCGAGCAAGCCGGGCAGAATCACGATGAACGGCACGCACATCTTGAAGGCGGCGCCGATCACGGGCGCCAACTTCGCGGCGCGCAGATCCTTGGCGGAGATGACGCGCTGCACCACCAGGAAGTCGGTGGTCCAGTAACCCATGGAAATCACCGCGCCAAGGCCGAACACGATGCCGACCCAGTTGATGCCCATGGGGTTGTCGTTAAACGAGCCCAGGGTGCGCCATGCGTGCGTGTAATCCCCTTGCGGGAAGTTCGTGTGGATCCTGGCCACCATGCCGTCCCAGCCGCCGGCTTCGATCAGGCCGATGATGGAGATCAGCATGGCGCCCAACCAGATCAGCACAAACTGCAAGACCTCATTGAAGATGGCCGAAAGCAATCCGCCCAAGCCGACGTATAACATCACCGTAAGGGAAGAAATCCAGATACTGACGTGAATATCCCAGCCCAGCACCACCTTCATGACTAGCGCCATGGAGTACATGTTGATGCCGCTCATGAAGACCGTCATCAGCCCAAAGGAGACGGCGGAAAGGGCGCGGGCAGGCTCGCCGAAGCGCAGTTTGAGGTAACCGGGGACGGAGTGCGTCTTGGAGATGTAATAGAACGGGATCATGACAATCCCGAGGAAGAGCATGGCGGGAATGGCGCCGATCCAATACCAGTGGACCGCCAGAATGCCGTATTGATAGGCCGCCGCCGCCCACCCCATGAGTTCGAGCGAACCCAGGTTGGCCGCGAGGAAACTCAGACCCGCGATCCAGGCCGTCATCTCGCGTCCCGCGAGGAAAAAATCTTCGCCCGTCTTGGTGAACTTCTTCAGGTAGAAGCCGATCCCCATCACGGCCATGAAATACAAAACAATGATCGCCAGATCGACCGTGGAGAGGGTCATCAACCGCGCTTGCAGCAGCAGTGCCGGAAAAGTCGTTGTAATCGCTTGCACCTGCATATCGTATGGGACCTCAACCTTCGTGTCAAGGATGCGTACAGCGCCTTACCGCACCGGCGCGGGGCCGGTGGAGTCGCGCAGCACGAAATCCGGATCGATTACCATCTCATGATCGGCCGCCGCGGCCTTGTCGGATTTGGAAAGCAACGTCTCACAGATCAGATGCCCGATTGTATCGCGCGGTATGTGCACCGTGGTGAGCGCCGGGTAACAGAACTCCGAGAGCTTCACGTTGTCGAAACCGGTGACCGACACATCCTGCGGCACGCGGATGCCGCGCTCGCGCAACTCGCGCAACGCGCCCACTGCCATAATATCGTTCACGCAGACGATGGCCGTCGGCTGCTCGCCCGAGGCCAACAGCGCGCGCGCGGCCAGGCGGCCGCCGTCCAGCGTATCGGCATCGGCGGCGGTGCGCACCTCCAGACCCGGATAGCGCGCCACTGCTTCGAGCACCGGCTTGACGCGTTCGTTGATGGGGCCGAGCATCGCATGGTGCCCCACGAAGCCGAGTTTGCGGTGTCCCAGGCTGTAAAGGTAGTCGATGATCTTGTCGATACCGCGCCGGTAGTTCACCCGGATATTGGTGATGTTCTGCCGCGGCGCGCCCACGTCGTAGAACACCACCGGGATGTTGCTGTCGGTGAGTTCCTCAATCAGCGCCGGCTCCATCTCCGACACCACCGCGGCCAGACCCGCCACGC
>JAPKZC010000356.1:9392-14947 GCA_026394025.1 Candidatus Solibacter sp. | reverse complement strand
CTGGAGCGTGTTGTGCACCAGTTCGCGGCGATCGTAGATGGGGACGATCTTCACACCGGCAGGGAGATTGGCGTTGAGATCGTCGATTGCGGCGGCGACGGCTTCGAGCACCTCGCTCGGGTTCTCGCCGCGGCGCATCAACACGATGCCCTCCACGCCGGTCAGCTCGCCGATGCCGAAAATCCCGGTCGGTTGCGCCGCACCGATGGTCACCTTCCCAATGTCGCGGATAAACACCGGAACGCCCTTGCTCTCCACCACCACGATGTTCTCCACATCTTCCGTACTCTGAATCAGCCCGACGCCGCGAATCACCATGGACTGCTGATTGTTGTCCAGCAACGCGCCGCCCGCGTTCTGATTGTTGGCGCTCACCGCCTGTGCGATCTGCCCGATGGAGAGGTTGTATTTGTCGATGGCCCGCGGATTGACCACCACCTGGTACTGCTTCACGAGCCCGCCGAATGGCGTCACGTCCGCAATCCCCGGCACCTGCCGGAAGCGCGGCTCGATGACCCAATCCTCCAGGTCGCGCAATTCGATGTCGCTGTGGCCCTTGCCTTCCACCACGTAGCGGTAGAGTTCGCCGATCGGTGTGGCCATGGGGCCGAGCGTGGGCGTTACGTTGTCCGGCAGCGTGGCGTCGCGCAGTTTTTCGAGCACCACGGCGCGCGCGAAATAATCGTCGGTCCCGTAGGCGAAGGTCAATTCCACCACGGAGAGCCCGAAGATGGTGCGCGAGCGGCGCGCGATCACAGAGGGCACGCCGTTCAGGGCGCGCTCGATGGGTACTGTGACCTGCTGCTCCACCTCTTCGGCGGCATGGCCGGGATAGAGCGTGATCACCACCGCCTGGGTATCCGAGATATCGGGATAGGCTTCCACCTTGAGTTGCCGGAAGCTGTAAACGCCCATGGCAATCAGCCCCAGGGAGAGCACGATCATCACGAAGCGTTGGTTGAGCGCAAAGCGCAATAGTTTGGCAATCATGGCTTTTTACTGGGCCCGCAGCAGCATCGCGCCGTCCACCACGATGCGCGTGCCGGCCTTAAGGCCGCTCATCACCGGCAGCATATCGCCGGCGCGCTCTCCGGTTCTTACTTCCACGGGCTGGAAGCGCCCTGGCGCCGTCTCCACCCACACGCTGGTCTTGCCATCGCCTTGCAGCACCGCGCCCACCGGCACTACCGGCAACGTCTTCATGGAATCCGTATGGCGGATAGTGCCGAACATCTCCGGCCGCAGTCTGCCCCCGGAGTTGTCCATTTCGGCGCGGACCTTGATGGTGCGCGTCTGCGCGTCCACCGTATCGGCGATGCGCTTGACCCGTCCGTGGAACGTCTCGCCGGGATAGGCGGTAAGTTCCACATCGATGCGCTCGCCCACTTCGATGAAGCGGATGGCGCTCTCGGCGACGTCGCTGGAAACCCACACCGTGCTCAAATCGGCGATGGTCATCACCGGCGTATTGGTATCGTTGCGGTATTCGCCGGCCGCCACGCTCATCTCCAGGATCTTGCCGGAGATGGGCGCGTTCAGCGTAATCTTCTGGCCGAACGTGCCGGGTTTCAGTCCCAGCAGGCGCAGCTTGCGGTCGGATTGCTCCAATGCCGCCTGCGTCTGCTCCAACGCCGCCTTGGCCTGCGCCAGCGCGTTTTCGGCCGTGAGTACGTCCTTCTTCGCCACTGCGTTGTGTTCGAAGAGGTCGGCGGAACGGTCATAATCCGCCTGGGCCTTGTTGAGGTTGGCCCTGGCCTGGGTGATGGCCGACTGACCCTGCAAGTAAGCCGCCACGCCGGCATCGGCATCCGGCGATTCGAGGCTGAGCAGCGCGTCGCCGCGCTTCACCGCATCGCCGAGCTTCACCATGACAGACGATATCCGCCCACCCAGCGGCAGCGCCACGCGCGAGACCAGGTTCGGATTGGTCTCGATTTTGCCCGGCGAAGTGACCTCATCGAAAGGCACGGAAGCGCTCTTCACTTCCGCCACGTGAATCTCCTTGAGCTTGGGCGAATCCGGCGGGATCGCCACGCTGCCATCGGCCAGTCGCTCTTCCCCGGGGGGCGGGGACGGCGCCGCCGCGATGGGCGACTCTTCCTTCCTGCCGCACCCCGCCAGCAGTAAGAGGATGCACAGGAAGAAAGTGCCCTTGTGGCATAAGGCTCCGCCTTGTGCATCCGAGCAAAGCTCGGACCCGCTTCTTCGCAAATCAGACGGTTTTGCGGCCGCCCCCGTCCGAGCTGCGCTCGGATGCACAAGGCGGAGCCTTATGCCACGTTGTGTTCTCATCGGACTGCCCTCCCCGAGATCGCGTCGATCGTGTAGAGACTACGCGCGAAATCGGCGCGCGCGTCGTTTGTGCTCTGCCGCGCGTCGTTAAAGGCGCGTTGCGCGTCCAGAAACTCCACCAGCGAAGCCTCGCCGCGCCGGTAGGAATACTCCATCGTGGTGCGCACTTCGCGCGCCTGCTCCAGCAGATCGTGTTCGATGCTCTCCAGCAGGCCGCGCGACGTGGCGTACTGCACCCAGGCGTTGCGCACCTCATTCCGCACGTCGGCTTCGGCGGCGCGGATCCGCGCCTTGATCTGCTCCTGCTCCTGGCGTGCGCGCTCAATTTCACCCTGGTTGCGGTTCCACACGGGCAGAGGAGCGCTGAAGAAGAAACCCAGCGCGTTGGCGTTTCCGTTGTGAAACTCGCGGTGATATTCCGTGCCCACCGTGAAATCGACCTTCCCTTGCGCCATCTGCGAACGGATCTCCGCCAGGGAACGGGCCTGGTCTTTGCGCAAAGCGAGCAGATCCGGCCGCATCTCCGCTGCCTGCGCGTCCACCGTCTCAAGCACCACAGGGTCCGCATCGCGGCGCAGGGCGCCAACCACGTCGAAGGAGGGCGAGGGCGATGTGCGGCCCATCAGGCTCTGCAGCTTATTGCCGGCCACTTTGAGTTTGGATTCGGCCAGGCGCACGGCGCTCTGGAATTGCAGGGCTGCCACCTGGGTGCGGACCAGTTCCACCTTGGCCAAATCGCCGGCCCGCAAGCGCGTGGCATTCACCTCAACGATGCTCTGGAACGCCTGCAGGTTCTCGCGCGCCAGCGCCAGGTTGTCCTTGGCCTGCTGTACATCGACAAAGGCGTTTTGCACGTCCAGCACCAGCGTGCGGGTGGTATTCAGCAATTGCAGTTGCGCTACCTCACGCGATGTCCGGGCCACTTCGATGCGCCGATCGCGCTTGCCGCCGCGCTCCAGCGTGAAATCCGTGCGCAGGTTGTACTCGGTGGGCCCGCCCTGGTTTTCGTGGCTGAAGGCGCGCAGGAAATCGACATAATCGAGGCCCGCGCTGACCACCGGGTTAGGCCGCAGTTTCGCCGTAATGATGCGTGCGTCGGCGATGCTGAGGTTGTAGCGCTCCGCCAGCAGGTTGAGGTTGCGCTCCACTGCCTCCTGCACGGCCTGCTCGACCGTCACCTGATCCGGCGCGCCCGCCGGTTGGGCGGCCAGACTTCCGGCCGCAAGAACGAATATGCTAATGACTTGAACTGTTTTCACTGATCCCTCCTCCGTACGGATACGGAGCATCTGGCCGCGCTCGGTGCCACGCACACGCGGCGCGTCGCACGCGGTTGCTTCCCCTGATTTAAAAAAGAGAGAGTACGGCTATGCCGAAGGGGGGGCGCGTCCGGCGTTGCAGCCGGCGCATCGCGTGAAGGATGCCAGACGCAGCGACAGAGAGAGGGCGACACAATACAGCCCAAACGTGAAGAGGTAGAATCCGCTGACCTGGAAATGCTCCAGGGTCTCCAGCAGCCGGGCCAGTTGCAGGCTGTCCTTTTCCTGCCGGTCTTCTTGCGGCGCGCTCCCGAAGCCCCCGCTCTGACGGGTGGGGACCTGCAACAGGGAGAAGTGGAAAAGATCGTCGCTATCGCTGATGCTGGGGAAGATGACGACGGCTATCAGGCAGACCGCAAACAGGCGCTGAAAAAGTCCCAGGCGCGAAATACCGGATCCGCGGCGCCATTCCGACCTGGCGAACCACACCAGGACGGACACACTAATTCCACCCCACAACAGATTAAGCGCGGTGTCGAGGCGAACGGACGGCACTGAAGCTTATAGGATATCCCGAGCTAGCGCCGGAGCGCCAGTCGATCTTACTGAGTGGGTGGCAAAGTCAGGCCGGCTTTGGCCAGCGCGCGCTGCATGAGCGCGACCGCTCGGATCTCTGGGACGCCGCGCGCGATGGAGATCTCCGAAACCAACATGTGGCGCGCCCGGTCCAGCATTTTCTTCTCGCGGAAAGAGAGAGGCTTGTCGATGTGCAATTGCACCAGGCCCTTGAAAACCTCGGCGGCTTGCAGCAGATCCCCACTCTGCATTTTGCTGCTGTTGTCCTTGAATCGCACCTTCCAATCGGGGTTGATGGGGCACCACCCCGTCGCGAGGTACGAGAGAATTCGCGAGATCTCCCGGTCCTTGGTGACCCTTCGCAACCCAATGTTGGCGGCGTTGGACAGTGGCACCAGCACCGTCATGCTGCAGGCAAATCGCAGCAGGTAGAATCTCTCCAAGGCGGTGCCAAACGAACGGGTGCTGATATTCTCGATGGTTCCAACACCTTGGTTGGGATACACCACTTTGTCGCCAATCTGGAAGGTCATACGGGGTCCCCCACAAACCACCGCTACCGAGTGCTGTTCTGGAATTGGTGCAACGAGCCTAAATACTACTCTCGTCGGCGCTCTCTGTCAAGTGGAAGCGTGTAAAAAACCGTCGGTTTTAGGCCTGAACTGCTCATTTTTGCAACGTTAGCGGTCAAGATCGAAAGACAGCGAGGAGTTTAGAGACACCTGAAGCAGGGGACAGAACTGGCGAAATACACCAGCGATTAGTGTATTTCGTCCGAGCTTTAGTCGATTGTCTAGTCGGCTGCGCCGACCTCGCTTTCGTCCTCGGCCGGCAGACCGCGTTCCGCCAAAAGGAGGCGTCGCAAGCTGCGCAGGTCATTCAAGATACGGCGGCTGCTAGTGATATGAAGGTTGAGCTTCGCGAGGTTGTACGAAACCAGGAGGAGCGCTTCTTTGCGGCGGTCCGCACGATCCTGCTCGGCAGCGGCGATTTCTTCTTCGACGTCGCGCCGGGCTTCGTTCACGGCTTCGGCGAGCATGCGAACATACTCGTGGGACCCCTCGATGCTGTCAAACGGCGTTTCGGCTTTCTGGCTCACAATCCGCCTTTCCGACCGCCTGCCCTTGCCGGTGGCCCTGCTAATATCAAGTGTTACTCATTGTCGCACAAGTGAAACCCAGCGGAAATAGCTAATCTGGATCTTCGGAGACCGTCAACCATGCCGGATAATGTAATGGAACATACATTAAGGGCAGTCCTGGTGGACGATGAGGAACTGGCCCGCGGATACCTGCGCGAGCTACTGGCTGCGCACCCCGAGATCGTGGTGGCAGCCGAATGCGCCAACGGGTTCGAGGCGGTGAAAGCCATATCAGAAACCAGCCCCGACCTGTTGTTCCTCGATGTCCAAATGCCCAAGCTGGATGG
>JAPKZC010000356.1:5138-9350 GCA_026394025.1 Candidatus Solibacter sp. | reverse complement strand
CTTCGTCACCGCATACGACCAGTATGCGATGCGCGCCTTTGACGCCCACGCGGTGGACTACCTGCTGAAGCCTTTCAGCGCGCAACGTTTCGAGCGCGCGCTGGAGCGGGCGCGGGCGCGGCTGGGAGAACGCCGCATGCCGCCGGATATCGCACCCGAGGCCCGGCCGGCTGGCCAACGCCCGCAGCGCATCGTGGTCAAAGACGGCACGCGCGTGCACGTGATTCCCATCGCCAGACTGGATTACGTGGCGGCGCAGGACGACTACGTGGCGCTGCACAGCGAGGGCAAGAGTTATCTGAAGCAGCAGCCCATCGCGGCAGTGGAAGGGCTGCTCGATCCCGCCTGCTTCGTGCGCATCCACCGTTCGGTTATCGTGAACCTGGAGCGCGTGGCGCGCATCGAGCCGTACGGGAAGGAGAGCCGCATCGCCATTCTGAGGGACGGCACGCGGCTGCCGGTGAGCCGCTCCGGCTACGCGCGGCTACTGGAGGCGATGGGAGATTCGCAGGGCGCGTCCGGGTCAAACCCGTTTTCCACGGCGATGATTACGTTCGCGCCGAGGCGCTCCGCCGACAGGCGGATGGCGCCGCCTTCCACCAATCCCGCGATCCCGTGCTTGACCGCGTTTTCCACCAGGGGCTGCAGCAGCAGCACGGGGACCGTGCAACCCTGGCAGGACTCCTGAATGTTCTCGCTGAATTGGAGGCGTGCGCCGAAGCGTACCTGCTCCACTTCCAGATAGCTGCGGGCCAGGGCCAGTTCCTCGTGCAGCGGAATGCTGTCGCGCTCACCCAGACCGAGACTGCTGCGGAGGAAGTCGGCGAGGCGGATGCACATGTCGCGCGCCCGGACGGCGTCCAGAGTGGCCAGCGCGGCGATGGAGTGAAGGCTATTGAAGAGAAAGTGCGGGTTGATTTGCATGCGCAAGGCGTGCAACTCCGCGTCGCGGGCCAGCGAGTGCGCCTCGGCGGCACGCAGGGATGCCTCGCGCGCCTCCCCGGCGGCCAACGCTGCGTAGTGCAATCCGGCAGAGAGCAAGTAGAGCAGAATGCCCACGCCGAACAGCAGGTCCAAGTGGGCGGCGGGCTGTCCCTCCACGCGCGCCAGCGCCCAGGCGGCGGCGGTTAACAGGGCGCTGGCTGCCGCGGCGGCGGCGGCCCAGGTGACTGCCAGCATGGCTGCGCCGACGAGGCGCAGGGGCCGCACACGGCAGATCGGCCAGGGCGAAAGGCACGCAAAAGCGAACAGGATACAGGCGGGGGCCAGCACCGCGGTATTCCGCACCCAGGAGGGGCTGCCGGACGCCCACATCAGATAGTCCAGCAGCGCCAGGATCGGAATCCATCCGGCCAGGTACAACAGAATCCGCCCGCGCGTGGCGAGTATGGGATGCATCGCGCGTCAGTTCTTCACTTCCACGCCGCCGAAGATCGCCGACCCTTTGATATAAAGGCGCTTGACCCCGGGCCTATCCGCGTTGGGCTGCACGCACTTGTTGCCAAGGCCTCCGAAGATGGCGGCGACTTGAGCCACGACGATCCAGTTCTGCGGGATCCTCAGTTCGATGCCGCCGAACATGGCGGAGGCGTGTCCGCCGCGAAAATCGTTGGTCGTCACCTTGCGCTCCACGCCGCCGAAAATGGCGTACTCGTTCAACACGCCCTCGTGAGCTCCCGCCGGGATGTCGGGTGTCCCCGCCGGCGGTGGCGCCAACCGGCTCCACAACATCACCAAGCCGGCGCCGATCAGCAACAGGGGCCAGAAATCTCCCCACGAAAGGTTGAGGAAGCCCAGCGTATCGGCCAGAAACAGGCCGCCGGCAGCCACCAGAATGCCGCCCATCATCTTGGCGTTCGGGAGGGGAGAATCCACCATCTTGACCAGGCCGACCGCGATCAGAATCACCGGCCAGTAGCGCCACATGTCTTGCAGGAAAAAAATGTTCAAGTTGTTGAGCAGGAACAACAATCCGATGCCGATGACAATCAGCGCCGGAACGACGCCCGGAACCGAGCGTCCACTTCGCGAATCATAGTGTGTCTGCATGAGTACAGCGTACGGCGGGAGCGTCCGGGAGTCTTCCGGAGATCGGCGAACGCCCCGATATTACCGGCGAGCACGGCGTGCCCGCCGGTTTGCGACCGCCACGGACAGCTACGCGCCGTGGTCGTCGGCGTCCTCGAAGAAGTTCCGGACTCCCGTCTGCAAGAGGTACGTCTCGATCTGGCTGCAAATCGCCTGCCATGCCGCGCTGCAACCCGCCCGGCATCCCGCGAGTATAAACCGACGAAAGGAATATACGAAATGGAAAACGCGATCATTACCGTGGCGTGCATCGCCTTTGTCGGCTTTCTCCAATGGCTGCGGCACCAACGGAGGGTCATGATTCACCGCGAGCGGTTGGCCGCGGTGGAGAAAGGTGTCGAACTGCCCCCGCTCGAAAAGGAAGTCCGCCGCACCACCTGGATACGTTACCCGGCCAGTACCGCGATTCCGACGCCTGCGAGCGCGGCCTCGACCTCGGCGGGACGCAGGCGCGTGGCGTCGTATTCCACCGTCAGGGCATCCAGCGAATCCGCCACGCCGATCTTCTGTATCCCGTACATGGCATGAACGGCGGCAATGGCCTTCAGCGCCGGCTCGTCGAGGACGTTCTGCAAGCGGAACCGGATCTGTACCTTGGTCATAGTCCTACGATATCAGTGCGGCAGAGTTCCGAGATAGTTACCGTAGCCCACCACCATGGTGGAGAGCACCAGCACGGCGAGACCCACGGTCAGCCAGCTCTTGGTGCGGACACTGGCGCCGCGCCATTCATGGAGCGCGATGCCCCAGAGGCTGCTGAAGATGATGATGCTCGCCATGTGGAGCGTCCAACTGGAGAACTTGTAGGCGCCCATCTGGGTCTCGCCCATGGTGTAAAAGAAGAACTGAAAGTACCAGGTGGTGCCGGCCAGGGCGCAGAGCAGGTAGTTGGGGATCATCGGCGCCCCGGTCCGCCGCGCGCTCAAGTATTCGTGCCCGGAGCGGTTCTTGATATTTAGCGCCACGCACCAGATGAAGTTGGTAGTGAAGCCGCCCAGCAGCACCGGGACCAGTACGGGCAAACCCTGCCACAGCGTGGTGGTGCCGTGTGCCAGGGTGAGCGCTTTGATGGGGTCGCCGGCGCGCAGACCGTAGGACATGCAGGCGCTCATTACGCCTGAAAAGGTGGCCACCAGGATGCCCTTCTTGAGATTGAACTCCTTGATGGTGGCCTGTTTCTGTTCCACCGACATTTCCCGTTCCTTGGACATGCCGGCCTTGCCGGCGAACGCGATGCCGCTCAGGCAGACGGCGACGCCCACCAGGATTACCTGTCCGGAGGTGGTGCCGAGCACCTTGGAGACAAACTCGCCGTCGAAGATGGGCGGCATGATGGTGCCAAAGGCGGCACAGTAGCCGAGCGCGACCGCCATGCCGAGCGACATCCCGAGATAGCGCATGCTGAGCCCAAAGGTGAGGCCTCCGATCCCCCACATCATGCCCCAAAAGTAGCACCAGAAGAGGGTGGAACCCGATGCTTCGCGCAGCACCGAGGGCAGGTCGTTAGTCATGATCATGCCCAGCGTCACGGGGGCGATGATCCAGCTGAAGAAGCCGCCGATCAGCCAGTATGTCTCCCAGGACCAGCGCTTGACGCCGCGGTAGGGAACATAGAAACTGCCGGAAGCGAGGCCGCCCAGCCAGTGAAAGATCACGCCCAGAAGAGGATTCGGTGTCATGTTGTCCAGCGAAATTGCGAACAATGATTGTACAGCGGCGCGGCGCGGGCGGGGGAAGAGATCGGCCGGGCGGACAATTTTTCGCGCTGCGGAACGTCCGCAATCCCGGACAAATGGTGTATTCTGCAATAAATACTGCGGTTATCGCGGCATGCCGCGGTCCGGGAAAGCGGAGACGTCGGGACGCTTGCGTTTCGTCCATCAAAACCGATGACAGACGGGAACGACGTTAAGACTTCGAATCACAACCGGTATCTGGTCAAGAGCCTGGTGCATGCGTCGCGCGTGCTGGAGGCATTTCAATCGTCCGGCGATGTGCTGCGATTGCGCGACGTGGTGACGCGCACCGGCTTCAACAAGGGCATGTGCTTCCGGCTGCTGTATACGCTCCACCACTGCGGATTCCTGGATAAGGTCGGCGAAAACCATTACCGGCTGGCGAGCG
>JAPKZC010000356.1:4022-5070 GCA_026394025.1 Candidatus Solibacter sp. | reverse complement strand
GGGGCAGGACACGTCGTTCGACCGCGACGTGCGCGATGGCCTGGTGCGCGCCGCGGAGCGCGAGCACGTCGAGCTGATTGTGGTGGACAACCGCTACCAGCCGAAGATCGCGTTGCGCAGCGCCGACTACCTGATCAAAGAGCGGGTGGATCTGGTGATCGAGTTCCAGACCGACGAGTTGATTGCGCCGGCCATCGCCACCAAGTACCTGGAGGCGAACATTCCGTTCATCGCCATCGATATTCCGCACCCCGGCGCGACTTATTTTGGCGCCAACAACTATCAGGCCGGGCTGCTGGCGGGGCACTACCTGGGGCGCTGGGCGAAGAAGCACTGGAACGGCGAGCCGGACGAGATTATGCTGGTGGAGCTGCACCGCGCCGGTTCGCTGCCGCAGGCGCGCATACGCGGGGTGCAGAGTGGGATCGGCGAGGTACTGCGGCTTGGGGAGCGCTGCCGCAGCGTCAGCGTGGATGGCGACGGGCAGTTCCAGACCACGCTAGAGCGGGTGCGCAAGCATCTGCGGGAATCGAAAGCCAAGCACACTCTGGTGGGGGCGGTCAACGATTCGAGCGCGCTCGGCGCACTGCGCGCCTACGAAGAGGCGGGCCGCGCCGGCGAGTGCGCGATCGTGGGACAGAATGCGGAGCCGGAGGCGCGGGCGGAGTTGCGCAGCGCGAATACCCGCATGATTGCGAGCGTGGCGTTCTTCCCGGAGAAGTACGGGGACGGCCTGCTGAAACTGGCGCTGGACATCCTGTCCCGCAAGGCGGTGCCGCCGGCCGTATTCACCACCCACCAGATCATCACGCCGGAAAACGTGGATCACTTCTACCCGAATGACAGCCTGCTGGCGGCGCCGGCGTAACGGGGCGAACACTACAACAGCTTCCGAAACTGCTCAGGGCTCAAGCCCGCATCTCGCACAATGCCGCCCATCGTGTGAGCGTCGACCGGGTCATGACGGGGAATTGTAACGATGCGGACACCATCGGTCATCAGGATGGGTTTCCCCTGCCTCGCGATTCGAGGTCGGGCCCTTTCCCGC
>JAPKZC010000356.1:3628-3962 GCA_026394025.1 Candidatus Solibacter sp. | reverse complement strand
GACGTCCACTTCCCGCGCCTGTGCCCCGGAGGTTAACTGGCGGGCCACTTCCAGGTACTCGTGAATGGCTTCGCGAATGTTCGCCAAGGCCTCTTCCCCGGTGGTTCCCTGCGACCAGCAACCGGGCAGTCCCGGACAGCACACACTGTAGCCCTCTTCAGTTTGGGTGAGTGCCACCGGATACCTCATAGCTTAATGCTACCACCTGGTGCTGAACTGCACGCACTTCAGCTATCATGTTGTCCATGCTTAAGTTTGTCGTGTTATTTCTCAGCGTGGTTTTTTTGGCTTCGGCGGCGGATCTGCCTTCGAAGAAATTCCTGAACCTGTCGGC
>JAPKZC010000356.1:0-3604 GCA_026394025.1 Candidatus Solibacter sp. | reverse complement strand
TGTCGGCTCTCAAAACAATGGTGGCCGCGGCGGAGGCGGAAGCGCAGAAGCGCAATGTGCAGGTGACTATCTGCATCATGGATGAAAGCGGCAATGTGATATTCATGCAGAAGGCCGATGGCGCCTCACTCATTACGCTCCAGTTCGCGCAGAAGAAGGCGAAGTACGCGGCGCTCTACGGGCGGCCTTCGGGAACGGCGGAGGATTCGTTGAAGAAAGGGGAACTCGGGATCCTGGTGTTTCCGGACGGATTTCCCAACCGCGGCGGACTGCCGATCAAAGCCGATGGAAGAACCATCGGCTCGATTGCGTGCAGCGGCGCGGCCAGCGAGGTGGATGAGGCCATTTCACAGGTGGCGATCGACGCGCTGCTCAAGCCGTAGAGTTCAGGATCATCCGGGAAAGGGTCCGGGGGGATCCGCCCGGACCAGCGCGTAGGCGGCAAAGCAGGCGCTCGGCTTCGACGCTCTTCCAGACGCATGGCACCGTCAAAGACACCCAGGGCCAAATGCGGCACGCCGCCCAGACGACCACCTTCCGCTACTACGTAAAAGTGGTCCTCGAAAACCAGCGCAACGCGGTGGCTGACTTTGAGCGCTCCGTCATGAAGAGGCGGGCGAAGCGGCGTTCAAAGGCGGAACCGAATCGCTAATCGATGAAAGGTTGATGAAAGGCTCGGTGGGTTGACCCCGCTAAACCGTTGATTTGATGGTGCGCCCGGACAGAGTCGAACTGCCGACCTTCTGGTTCGTAGTTAGGTGGTAGGCTGTCCACTGTTTCCGCCCACGTATTGTTTTGTTCGCGACACGGCTTCCTTGCGTGGTGAAACGTCCGTAGTTTCCGCCCGAGTCCATCCGTCTGGCTGTCAGATTGGATGTCAATTTCACGGCGGTTCGGACCCGCGAGTTGTCCCTTAAGTATCAAGAGAAGATGGGATGCGCGCGCGGTTACCGACAAGTTCGAACTGAGCTTCCAAAAAGCCAAGCTCCAAAAAGCCGCCTTTCCTTCACAGGTGCAGGTCTGGTAGGATAGACATCGAACTGGCCGGAGGAAAGGAGCAACGCACGGATGCGACTCCCCGCGCCGTGTCAGGGACCGAGAGAATTGGTCGGGGCTTGGTTCGCTCCAGGCCCCTCCATAGAATCCCCTCTACTTCGTCACCAGAACCGCTACACGGAAGGAACAATGCAGAAACCGCAAATTGGGTTCAGGCTAATCCCGCTCAAGGACATTCCGGGGAGGCCGCCGGTGACGCCAGTCGCCTCAGACCACACTGGATCGCAATGGGACGAAGCCTTGGGCGCGCTAAAGCAACATAGAGACACACACGGCATTAGGGTTCCAGCCGCGAATCGAGAAGAAAGGAACAAACGCAAACAAACGCTCCAAACACTCGTAAAGACTCACGGGCTGTTTGTAGAAGTCCTCGACGACAAGGCGAGCACCGACTTTTTCGCTTGGCTCAGTGACCGAGAAGGGCGGTTCATCGGACCACGCACCTCACACTGACACACTACCGGAGATTACGCAGCGACCCTAGTTGCTTCCCGTGGCTGTGGTCACCAGCGTTGTGTACAGGCCCGCATTGCAACCGTGTTGGGTGTGAGCGCAGCGACCGTATCCCGCGACATCAGGGCGACTCTTTACAGGCCGCACGTGTGCCAGCACTGCGGATCATACAAGCCACGTGAACTTGAACTCGCGACACCCGAGAAGATACAGGCAGTTCTGGCGAGCCAGTCACCTAATCGAGTCTGATTTGGCCCGGTTGCACGCTTCACAAAGCAACTCGATATTACGCTCCGTGTTGCTGCCGCCCTTTGAGACTGGGATTATGTGGTCATACTCCAGCCACTCTTTTCTACCGCACTGGACACAGCGACCTTTGTCACGCGCCCAAACCGCCCGACGAACCGCAGTCGGTATTCCCTGCCTCGCGTCCTTACTCTCTTGTGGTGGAGGTTGGTCGCCTAGGGCCTGAGTAAGTTGTTGAGCTAATGCAGTCTCTTCTTCGGCCAAGTATGAATCAGCCAACACCCGCCATTGTTCGGGTAGTAGCGGACGCCCACATTCCCAAACGACACCCCGGTACAGGGCGTATTCAAGTTCTGAATTCTTATCTTCTCGTGTTAGCCTCACGGGTTCACTTGTGATCTGCAAGACCGCGTCATCGTTCACGGCTTCCCGAGAGAGACGTTGATGGCTCTCCTCCATCTCCGCCTGTGTTTGCGCAATGCATGTTTGTATTTGCGCAATACATGTTAGCAGCGGCACGCACCGCGCGTCTATATCTTGCCGCAACTGCTCATAAAACTTCGGCGGCATTGGCGCGACCCCAGCATTGTTACGGTAGTACTCCAATTCGTCTAGGCGCTTATTGATATGAGCGAGATTGGCGTCTCCCCACTCGTCAGGTGTGGGTGGTGTGGTATCGGAGCCCACGACTCCTTGAGCGGGAAGGCCCGTCTGTTTACGATAGGTGAATGTTTGCTGCTGGGATAAGAGATGTCCTGCGGTTAGTTGGCCTGACTGTTTGTATCGTGCAGCGACTTCGGCTACGACCGTTTTGTAACTTTCCAGCTCTATCCGGAGCTTATTCAGCTGTGTCCGCAGCCTACCCTGTTCGGCAACCCAATCATCTGATGGCTCGCGCTTGATGCCTTCGGAGGATACAAAGGAAGCTGCTAGAGCGCTAATCTTGAACGCTATCTCGACACCACGGTCAGACACCGTTGCGTTACACTCAACCGTCGCCTTTCTGCTGAATCTCTTGACTTCCATCGGCTGTTGTTCAATGAAGCGGTCCGCCAAGAGGGACCATTGAGTCGGCTCCAACTCTCGCGCGCACCGCCAGACCGTGCCGCGAAAGAAGGTGTAGGAACGGTCATCACTTGAGTCGGCGCAAGTGAGGGGAATCACAAATCTGGAGAAGTCGGCAAAGAAATCACGGGTCGCCATTTCTTTCCCCAGTAATTCTAATTGAGTCCTGGATTTCGCCTCTTCCGTCATACGCTTTATCCCCTCGGTAGCCCAGGCGGAGCCCATCAGCCGTTTCATCCCCTCGATATCGTAGTTGCGCGCCTCAAGTGCCGCCTTGTGCCGTCCAAATGCAGTCGATAGTCGAGCGACCGTCTCCTCGCTCCAAAGCTCACGCCCGCCTGGGGCGCGGGAGAACTTGCCGTCACGCTGAACCTGTGCGGGTAGAGGTTGAGACGAGAGCTTAATACCGTTGGCCTCGATCTCAAGCCAGAACGCCACGACAGACTCGTTATCGTGATGATCGACAAGCAGGAAAGTCGTCTTTATGATTGGGTTTGTGCTGAGCCTTTCGATCATGGGCGTTGTGTCATCTGCTGGCTTGGGAGCATCACGCACGCTGGTTCTTGGGTTCGAAGCCTTACATGCACTGGATGCACTGGGTATAGCACACTGAACAGTGGAGGTCCAGCCTTGGCATGATAGATGCGCATAACAGGCTGCAGGAATTCGCCTGTGTGATCGGCTCTGTCAGGGGACTCTGTCCCCCGACACCCCCTGGGATTTAGCGCATTGCGACCTCAAGAATCGGCTTTTCTCAAAGCAATCTGATAAGATGGCAGCCGAA
>JAPKZC010000085.1 GCA_026394025.1 Candidatus Solibacter sp. | reverse complement strand
GGCTGCGCGTCTTGACTGGCGACGCACAGACAACCCTCACCTCCCGCACCACCACCATGAGCTCCCAGCAAGTCTCGCAGAACGTCTCCGTGAGCTGATGCGGTGTTTGCACCTCACGTTCGGTGCCATCGACCTGGTCAAAACACCGACAGGAGAGTACGTCTTCTTGGAAGTCAACCCCAGCGGGCAATGGCTGTGGCTTGACGATATGCTCGATCTTGGCATCTCGGCTCAGGTGGCGGACTGGCTTGCCCAACCCATATGTACGGATTAAGGGGCCTCTTTTGGAGCACCGTCGATTGCTTCTTCCCGGTGCCGACACCACGAACGGCCGACGAGCGGCAAGCAGAAAACGAGCGAGAGGCTGCGCGACGAGCAGCCACAGGTATGAGCATCACCGATCTCCGCAGCGATGTTCAGGAGCTCACGGCGCACCTTGCCTCGTGTAACGTCCTGCTGCAAGCAGAGCAGGAGCGTCGTCAGAGCGTCGAGACTCGACTGACCACGATCATCGGCCTATCGTCCATCGCCGGCACTATCGTGCTAGGCACGATGTTCACCCCACATGCGGTTACGGGCACCGAGCGCGCATTGCTGTCGTTGGGCTTGCTGTACTTGGCGTTGCAGGTAAGCAGTGCAATTCTCGCCGCGGTCCGAGGCTTGGGCCGACGCAGTTATTTGGCGCCTACCCCAGCGCACGTCCTGCCCGGCGCACACGAAGCGGCAACCGTGCACCTACGCCGGCAAATCAGTGCCTGCTTGCTCGCCCTCGCGGATCATCAGGTGCACACGAACGACAAAGTTACCCACATGGCGGTTGCGCATCGGGCTCTGAAGAACTTCGTCTTCGGGCTGCTCTTCCTTGCCGCACTCGGGACATGGCATCGGTTGACTAGTACGCCACCCGATGAGTTGCTTGATCGCGTCCGCAAGGAGCATGTGCTCCAGGAGCTCTTACGTGGTCCCCAAGGACCACAAGGACTGCGAGGGCCGACCGGACCCGCGGGTCCGGCAGGACCAACCGACACGTCCAAGAATCACACAACGCCACCGAACAAGAACGAGAGCAAGCAATCCGGTCACTAGCTCCCGCTGTCCGGCGTCAACTATTTCTTCGGCCGGAGATCTAATTGTCTCCGAACATCCTTCACACGCAAGAGGTTCACAGGCCTCGGTGACCACGGAAGGGGTTGGCAGCACGTGGGTTCTCCCATACCGTGACGCCAAACCTTGCCCTGCCGCGTGGTAGGGACTGGGACTCGTAGGTGTGCGAGGTGCCAACTCCAGTCGTTGTTGCAGACCGGGTTTTGATCGCGACGAACTGCGCGGCATCGGCGTCATCGTGGGCTCCGGCGGCGGCAGCCAGGATTTCACCGAAGAGCAGTACCGCCTCTTTTATGCCGGCCTGATCAAGCAGTGCAGCGTGTATACCATCCCCACCGGCACCATCGGCACGCTGGCCAGCGAAGTCTCCATGCGTTTCGGGTTTCGCGGGCTGAGCCACATCGTGTCCACCGGCTGCACGTCTTCCACCGACGCCATGGGCTACGCCTACCGCAACATTCAGATGGGCGTGCTGGATGCCGGTTCCGCGGGGCCGCCCCCAGCAGGAATATGGACACTCACAATACTGCGAGCCGCGGCGGGGTAGACGCTACCGAAGCCGGGCGCGCCGCCGTGGCAGTGGCACCAGCCCGCCGCAGAAGCGCACGCAGCGTGTTCGAAGAGAGGCGGGACCTTTTACCTAGGCGTTCGCGTGGAGATAGATCGCTGCTCAAAACAAGCCGTCACGCAGCTTACCCTTTTTGAGGCGGATTGCCAGAACACCACAAAATCGCTTTGAACTCATCCACGGGCGGATTTCCGGAAATGCAAAGGTCTTTCCTCATTTCCCACTCCAAACGCGATAGAAGAGCGTCGTGCCTATCGTCGTCCCGGTTAGCATTGGACTCTCGGATTTCGTCCTGAAAATCATGCAGAGCAGCGATAACCCCTTGGGAGGCTATCAGGTGAAGCGTGTTGCAGGCTGCCGAAAAGCGTCTGTTGCCCTCTGGCGTTGAGTCTGTCGCCCCGATCCCGCTGAAAGACTGAACGAGTTCCCTGTAAATCTCAAACTTGTAGCGTTGCCAGTCGGCGCGCCGTTCCTTCTGTTTCGTGAGATAAAGCTCACTGCTGGAACAACGATTGCAGCAGCGGCGGAGATGACCGCAACAGTTACCGGCGTATCCATAGAAGGAGGCCTATGCCAATTCCAGCCGCTTGAGCTTCATCCGGTCGGCGCGGACGTGGGCAAGATCGTACTGTGCCTGTTGCACGAGCCAGCTTTCGGCGCTGCCGCCGAAGACCTTGGAAAGCCTGACGGCCATTTCAGGCGAAATCCCGCGCTTTTCGTTCACAAGTTCCGATAGCGTGGTGCGCGTCACTCCGAGGGCGGCGGCTGCCTCCGTGATGCTCAAGCCCAAAGGTTCAACGCACTGGCGAAAGACAAAGCCTCCGGGGTGAGGGGGATTCTTCATAGGCATCGGTTAAGCTCCTTTCAGTGGTAGTCCACGTAGTCAACATCAAAGGCGTCGGGGTCGTCAAAGCGAAAAATAACTCGCCAGTTTGCACGAACGGTTACAGCCCAAAATCCCTTGTACTCGCCTTTGAGCTGGTGCAACCGGAAACCGGGCATATCCATATCAGCCACAACGCGGGCCGCGTCGAGCCTCGCCAGAATATCGCGGAGTTTCCCGACGTGTTCGGCAAAAACGCCGCGCGGGTCGTCGTCTTCATGAAGGCGTCTCAGGCCCTTGTGGCGTGTCGAGCAAATCATCCCGAACCGTAATGCGTAATGTAACGCATATCAAGAGCAATTCTAGCAGATCTGGCCCCCCTCAGGGAAAATCACCCTTCTCTAGACACTCCAACGCTCCCGTTTCCAGCCATCCGGGACGGCAAACGCAATTGAACGGAACTCGCAGCGCAGCGTGTACACCATTCCCACCGGCACCATCGGCACGCTGGCCAGCGAAGTCTCCATGCGCTTCGGGTTTCGCGGGCTGAGCCACATCGTGTCCACCGGCTGCACGTCTTCCACCGACGCCATGGGCTATGCCTACCGCAACATTCAGATGGGCATACTGGATACGGTGGTGACGGGCGGTGTGGATTCGCCCATCGCGCCCTTGATTTTGCGCGGCTTTCAGTTGATGCGCATCATGTCGACGAGTTGGAACCAGGAGCCGACGCGCGCCTCGCGCCCCTTCTCCAAGGATCGTGACGGCTTCGTGATCGCCGAGGGCGCGTGGTTCTTCGTGATGGAAGAGATGGAGCGGGCGAAGGCGCGCGGCGCGCACATTTACGGCGAGATCGCCGGCTACGGCTCCACTTGCGAAGCCTATCACAGGGTGCGTCTGGAAGAGTGCGGCGAAGAGCCGGCGCGCGCCATCGGTCTCTGCCTCAAGG
>JAPKZC010000976.1 GCA_026394025.1 Candidatus Solibacter sp. | reverse complement strand
GGGTGGTCATACCGGCGACACGGAATCCCTGGATTGTGTATAGGCGTTTGAGGTCGCGGGCCGAGACTTCCCGCAGGACACGCGTCGCTTTCGTCACGGCCGCCCTTAGCCCGGCGATAAGCTTCGGGCGGGGAATCGGTCCGCGTTCGGCAAATTCGCGTGGCCGATCGCGGACCCGGAATCCCGGCCGATGAGCAGGCCCACATCTTCGAACCGTTCTTTCGCGGTCGCGGCGCCCTTCAGGACCAGATCCACGGCACCGGCCTGGGCTTGAACCTGGCCAAGAAAATCGTCGAAGCGCACGGCGGTAGCATACAGGTGAAGAGCGCCGCCATGAAGGGAGCCGAGTTTATCGTCCGCCTGCCCGCCGTTCCTGCCGGAGAGCCCACATGAGTGCCCGCATACTGCTGGTGGAGGATGAGCCCGGGCTCGTGATCACCCTCTCCGACCTGCTCGGTGCCGAGGGCTACGAGGTCGAAAGCGCCACCGATGGACCCACCGGATTGTCCACCGCCCTCAAGGAGAAGTTCGACCTCATCGTGCTCGACGTGATGCTGCCCGGCAAGAGCGGCCTCGATGTCTGCCGGGAACTCCGCCAGCAGGGCAACCAGGTGGCTGTCCTCATGCTCACCGCCAAGGCCTAACTCTACGACCGCGTCGTGGGCTTGAAATTGGGGGCCGACGATTATCTCACCAAACCGTTCGAGCCGCCCGAACTGCTGGCCCGCATCGAGGCCCTTTTGCGGCGCGTGAAGCACGATAAGCTCACCCCCGTGACGCGCTTCCAGTTCGGCAACGTGGACATCGATTTCGAAAGAGGCGAAGTCCACAAAGACGGCGTGGAGTTGAACCTGGCAGCCAAGGAACTCGATCTCCTGCGCTACCTGATTGATCGCCGCGGCAACGTGGTTTCACGCGACGAACTGCTGGAGGCCGTTTGGGAGTATCAACCCGGTGTGTCCTCCCGCACTATCGATGTGCACGTCGCCTGGCTCCGCCAGAAGCTCGAAGACAACCCGCAGAACCCCCGCCACATTCACACCGTCCGCGGCGTAGGCTACCGCTTCGCCGCCTGAGGTTCGTAACCCTCAGTGGACCGTGTACCGGGCTTTCAGCGCGAACGGCGCAATCTCAACGTCGAAGTGTTTCCCGTCCGCGCGCCCCATCTCATAGGTACCGCACATCATGCCCATGGGAGTCTTCAGATGGCACCATGACGAATACTTGAAGGACTCCCCCGGCGCCAGAACCGGCTGCCTGCCCACCACCCCGGGCCCCCTGACCTCTTCGACGTGCGCCGCTGCATCGGTGATCACCCAGTGCCGGCTGAGAAGTTGCGCCGTCTCGCTTCCCTGGTTCGTGATCCGAACCGTGTACTGGAAAACCCATTCGCCTTCCAGCGGCCGCGAGTTCTCGGGTGAGTAGCTCGACATCACCTCGACGCGGATATCGTCGGTGACAGCCTCGGACAACGGAGCGGAGTCCGAACGCAAATCAGGCATAGTTGTTCCATCATCATACCAAGCTCGCATCCCAGCCAAACGGCCTGCCTTCCGATCCGCGCTTGCGCTTCCGCTCCGCAAGCGCTCTCACACCGTGCACCCGCGCCTGTGATAAATTGAACGAACTATGTTCGCTTGTTCTCCCAACCGCAGAGTGTCGTCGTTGTTGACCGCCGCCGTAACCTGTCTAGGTGTTGCCGGCACGGTTTTGGCGCAGGGACGCGGGCCCGTCGAGCCCCCGGTT
>JAPKZC010001045.1:7613-15494 GCA_026394025.1 Candidatus Solibacter sp. | reverse complement strand
CTGGCACACGGGCAGCGAGCGCCAGACGCCCATTCCCTCCGCCGTCTTTTTCGACGGCGCCATCTATTTGAGCCGGGGATATCGCAATAGCGACGTTTTGGCGATCCGTGCGGGAGGGCGCGGCGACGTCACCGCGACCCACGTGCAATGGCGCATTCCCAACGGGGCGTCCTATGTGCCCTCGATCCTGCACTACCAGGGCTTGATCTACATGACCAACGAAGTCGGCGTGGTGACCTGTGCCGAAGCCGCCACCGGGGAGCGGTTGTGGCGTGGCCGGCTCGACGGCATCTTCTTCGGCTCGCCGGTCGCCGGTGACGGCAAGGTCTACCTCGTAAGCGAAACCGGCTACACATTCGTGCTGCGCGCCGGTCGCAAAGAGGAGGTCTTGGCCAGAAACCAGCTCGACGAACGCTTCCTGGCCTCACCGGCGATTTCGGACGGCAAAATCTTCCTCCGCGGTGACACCACTTTGTTCGTCGTGGGTGCGGCCCGGAAATGAGACACCGCGGCTGACTCGTTCTGCCACGCCGCGGGCGGGGGAACTTGAGCGGCTCCAGTTCCTCCTGCGACATGTAGCAGGCCAGTTCTGTACTATTCTCAGGCCTTCTTCATGCGCCGCCGCAGCAGTAAAAGAGATGCCGCCGGAATCAGCAGGAGCAGCCAGGAATCTGGTTCGGGAGTCGAAACTACAGCAACGTCCGCCCCAAGACTGCCCGGCATGGACAGCGTGTCGCCAAACCGGAAACCGCTTAGAACCAGTTGAAGGGCCACTGCGGTGGCTGGACCTACGTCGTAGGGATTCGGATCTCGCCACTCGTCGGCGCTAAAAGGGCCGCTGCCGGCCAGGCTCACGGCAAGACTCACGCTGTTAACAGATCCGTGGCTATTGCCGGTAAAAACATAGGCGGAAAGCCGCTGGTCACCGGGCTGCGACGTGGTCGCTGAGCCGTCCGCATGCAGGTGCAACTGTGCGTTGGGGAAGGCGAACGTTGGAGCGTTCAGGTTGCGATAATCGAACTGCAATACATCGCACGAGTTCATCTGGCACGTCACATTGATATTAGTCAACGTGAATTCACTGCCGGCTTGCAGGCCGGTCGGGTTGCCGGTGAAGGCGTATCCGCCGAAACCTGAAGTCGGCAATACCAGCGGTCCGGAAAGCGAATCGCCGCTCGTGGACACGGAGGTGGCGTTGCTCAAATCCGTCATGGTGAGGCGCATCGTGTCGGCGTGGCTCACAACTGGCCAAAAGGCAACCAGCGCAACAGTCGGCAACATCCTCATGCATGGACGGCATGGACGAAAGGATTTCATCTCGAACACATCCTGAAGTTGTAGTCTTGAGCCTCTCAGCTCATCCCTGTTCGCCAGGAACAGTGACAGTAGCACAGCCGCTTTACGAAGTAAAGGTCTTGTTTGCTGGTTTTGTTTATTTCTTTCCTGCTTGCGCCCGCGCCTTGCACCCCATCCCATCGGAGTCCCTTGCTTCGGAGGCTGCGGGCTGACAAGATGGGCTTGGTCCGATTCGATGAAAACCCGGCGCCAATTTTCACCTGCAACGTCAACCGCCGGGAAGATGCGGTTCGTCCGCTGGAGATCCAACCCATGAACGCCAATCGTCGCAAATTCGTCTCAACCGCTCTTGGCGGAGGCCTGGCATCGCTTCCGTTGTGCGCTTTCCCGGCCCGCGCGGCAATGTCCGGTTCCGGACTCGCTCTGTCCCGCCGCGTGCGGGGGAACGTGAGCGGCTTCACACCGGCACGGAACCACGTGCGTCGCGCCGGCCCTACTTTCCCCAAACGCCACTTTGGCCACTGCCCGGTTGCGGCAGGCTTGGCCGCAGGTTCAGGGACAAGCGGTCAGTTGCACGGGCAGCGTGCCGCGTCACGGCGATACCGAACAAAAGGAAATAGTCCGCCAGACACGCGCCCGTTCACCTTGTTCCTCAGGATGCACGCCGATAGCGCTTTACTTCGATCTCGTCCTGCCGAACCTGTGCCAAGTCGTGATTTGCCTGAAGGCGCAGCCACATTTCCGGGTTCCCGCCAAACGCTTTCGAGAGCCGGACCGCCATTTCTGGAGAGATCCCAGCCTTCCCGTTCACGAGGTTATTCAGCGCCTGCCGGGTCACGCCGAGAGCCTTTGCTGCCGCGGTGATCGACAGTCCAAGCGGCTCAACGCAATCCTGCCGTACAATGCGTCCAGGGTGCGGTGGATTCTTCATGGGCACGATAGTCTCCTAATGATAGTCCGTAAGATCGACCTCGAAAACGTTGCCGTTCTCGACGCGAAAGACGATCCTCCAGTTGCCACTGATCGATACAGACCAAGACCCTCTCAGATCCCCTTTCAAGGCGTGCAGACGATACCCGGGAAGGTCCAGATCAGCCGGCGAGGTGGCAGCGTCCAACACCGACAACACGTTCTCGATGCGGTCTCGAAAAGCCGCGCCGATCCGGCTTGGATCGCCGTCCCACAGACGCTTCAAGCCTCGGTGCCGGAAACTCCGAATCACGGACACCAGTGTAGTATGACAAGCATAACTTGTCAATCGTCGGGATCCGCACCAGTCCGTGAAACGGCATTGCGGACGATACACGCCGCTTCCGGACTTCATCCGGGTCAAACTCCTTCCGCAAGGTCGGTTTCCACACTATTGCAGCGCCCGCGGCTTGCACCCCATCGGAGTCCCTTGCTTCGGAGGCTGCGGGCTGACAAGATGGGCTTGGTCCGATTCGATGAAAACCCGGCGCCAGTTTTCACCTGCAACGTCAACCGCCGGGAAGATGCGGTTCGTCCGCTGGAGATCCAATTCATGAACGCCAATCGTCGTAGATTCGTCTCAACCGCTCTTGGAGGAGGCCTGGCATCGCTTCCGTTGTGCGCTTTCCCGGCCCGCGCGGCAATGTCCGGTTCCGCGGACGCCGGACCGCCCGCCTCGGCTTCAGAGCCGCTGAATTCCCGCTATCGCAGACTCGATGACATCCTGAAACAGCCCGTACTCAAGAAGCAGTTCTTTGACGCGCCGGTCATCATCGAATCGGTCGAGTTGCTCCGTCTGAACAACAGTTTCCTTTGCAGGGTGCGCTCTCGTGACGGAGCCGAGGGCATCTCCGTCGGCCACAGCGGAATGAGCACGCTGTTTCCCATCTTCCTGAGAAACGTGCAGCCCTTCTTTCTCGGCAAGGACGCGCGCGAGTTGGACCTGATCCTCGAGAAAGTCTACATCTATAACTTCAACTTTCGCTTGAACGGCATGGCCCTCGGCCTGCCCTTGGCCACCATCGAATTCGCTGTCCTCGACATGCTCGGGCGCATCGCGAAAAAGTCCGTAGGCCAGTTGATCGGACAAATCCACAACCCCGAAGTGGAAGTGTACATGGCCACTGAATGGCGCGAGCGGCCGGTGGAGGAATCCATCGAACTCATCAAACGGGCCTTTGCCTCCTATGACGTGCGCGCGCTCAAAATCAAGGTCGGTGGCCTTATGTTCATGACCACGGACATGTATGCCGCCGGCCCTCCCGGAAGAACCGAGAAGATGATTCCGCTGGTGCGCAAGACGTTCGGCGACAATGTGGCGCTCTATGCCGATTCCAACAGTTTCTATTCGGTGCCGGAAGCCATTCGCGTCGGCAAACTGCTTGAAGAGTATAAATTCGTATACTTCGAAGAGCCAGTGATGTTCGACCACATCGAGGAGATCAAACAGGTGGCCGACGCGCTCAAAATTCCGATTGCCAACGGCGAGCAGGACTACGGCTTTTATGGGTTTCGCTGGCTTATCGCCAACGATGGCATAGACATTGTGCAGCCCGACAACTACTACTTCGGCGGCTTAATCCGGTCCATGAAGGTGGCCCTCATGGCGGCTGCGTTTGGCAAGAGCATCGTCCCGCACATGTCCGGCGGCGGCCTGGGATACCTTTATAACATTCAGTTTGTCTCCGCTGTCCCGAACGCCGGCGCTCATCACGAATTCAAAGAGTTGCGAACGGACGTGCGGTTCGAATGCAAAACATCCCCCTTGCAGGTAGTGAAGGGGAAGATCAAAGTTCCTACCGGTCCGGGGTTCGGAGTGGACCTCGACCCGGAGTGGGTAAAGAAGCACCAGATCGTGAAATTGTGACCTGCTGCTCGTAATGCGCTTCTCGCGGATGCACCAGCGGGAGCCCCCCCGCTGGGAGGCGGGCTAAAAACCGGCCAAGCCACAACCGGTGCAAATCCCCATCGCGCCAACTGCGCCTAGTGCGGAATGTCGCCGTGCGGCTTCTTCTGCACGATCTCGTCCCACGTGTCGCGAACTTGGGCGGGCAGGAAGGGGCCGGTCCAATTCCTCACGCTGACGGGCAGGCTGATTGAGGTCTTGGCGGGAACCACATTGCCGTAGACCGTGGTGGTGTCCGCCGGTACCACATCCGCCAGCTTCTTCCCTTGATTAATGGCGGTATCAACGGCTTTGTATAGCTCGCTCATGAACTTCCCCTGGCCGTCGAGGAGTTCGGGACCGCCCGCCGGACCGTGCCCGGGAAGTACGTGAACCGCACCCAGGGCCTGCGCCGCGCGAACCACCTTCGGCCAGTTGGCCACATGGGCGTCGGCGCTGAAGTTGTAGGGGCCGTTGACCACCGCATCGCCGGTACACAGCACCTTATCCTTGGGCAGGTAGACGAAGCCGTCGCCCCGCGTGTGTGCCCAGCCGAAGAAGTAGAAACGTACTTCGCGGGAGCCGTCCTTGAGAATGAACGGGCTCTTGTCGAACGTCTTCTGGGGCGGTTCCGGCGCGTCCAGATGCAGTTCCGCGACATCCGGGCGCCCCTTGGCGGTGGCCTGCCAGCGCGCCGGCTCAAAGCGCTTCATCTCTTCGATCACACCCACATAGGCGAGCGTAGTGGCGCCGGCCTTGGTCCAGATTGGGTTGCCGTATGCGTGGTCGCCGTGGTGATGCGTATCGAAGACGTACTTGACGGGTTTGGTCGAGATGCGGTGGGCGATTTCCATAGTCAGCTGCGCCCCGCTCGGGAAATTGGCGTCCACCACGATCAGGTAGTCCTTCATCTCGATGATGACGTTGTTGGAGTGGCCGAGGTTCGCCAGATCGCCCTCGCGGAACCAGACGCCGGGAACGATGAGTTTGACCTGACCAGGCTCAGCCTCGGTGCGGGTCGCCAGAAATGCCATAGCGGCCAGAATGGCGAAGCCGGATAACGTGAGCCAGCGCAGTTTCATCAAAGGTAAACTCCCGATAGCCTCAGCGCAGTATACACCCAATCGCCTGGGGGTGTGAAGTTGTCGTATTGGGTTGCCATCGGCAGCCGCCGCCCGAACCCGCGGCGGTACAGCTCCCTCACCCACTCCACTACTGGCGCCCCCGTTCCGCCCGCGTACATCGCGCTGCCAGGGCATGGCGCACGCGAAGAACTACGGCGCCCTGGCCTCCGCCCGGCACACGCAGTGATGCCGCCTGTGGAACTCCGGACTGTCCCAACCTGAAGTTGGTTTGGCGGGCCAAAGCGACTGCCCCACCGGGATGCCGGATGCTATAAGGAATGGGTAGGTATGAGATGAGTCAGACGCGCAGGAACTTCCTGAGTACGGCCGCCTTGGCCATGGCCGGAGCATCTTTGACCCGCTCTGCCAGGGCCGCCGCCGGCAAGCCGCCCA
Source organism: Candidatus Solibacter sp. (assembly GCA_026394025.1). GTDB lineage: Bacteria > Acidobacteriota > Terriglobia > Bryobacterales > Bryobacteraceae > Solibacter. The sequence continues at coordinate 9,827 of JAPKZC010001045.1, read as the reverse complement.
ACTTCTTAATGATCTTTCTTGACGATTCCGGCTGGGCCGATTTCCGTCCCTTCGGCAACCCCGACTACCAGACGCCGAATGTCGAGCGCCTGGCTTCCCAGGGGTGTTCGTTCAACAACTTCTACGTGCCCCAGGCAATCTGCTCCGCCTCCCGATCCGCCCTCATGAGCGGCTGCTATCCCGGTCGGACGCGCGTGTTCGGCGCGCACCCTCCGGGCGGCAGGGGCCTCGATCCCAAATTCGCCACCATGGGAGAGGTCCTGAAAGCCCGTGGATACCGCACCGCTGTCTTTGGCAAGTGGCACCTCGGTGATCAACCGGATACCCGCCCTCCCGCCCGCGGCTTCGATGAGTCCTGCGGCCTGATGTACTCCAACGACATGTGGGAGTTTCACCCCCAAAACCCGCAGAATTACGCCAAGACGCCGCTCCGGTTCTGGGACAACGGCAAGGTCACCATTGACCGCGTCACCAAAGAGCACCAGCCCATGCTCACCACCTGGTATACCCGGCATGCGGTGGATTTCATCCGGCGGAACCGCGACAATCCGTTCCTGCTCTACGTGCCCCATTCCATGCCCCACGTGCCGATTTTCGCCAGCCGGAAGTTCAAGGGCAAGTCCGGCGCGGGTTTGTATGGCGACGTGATGACGGAGATCGATTGGTCCGTCGGCGAGATCATGAAGGCGTTGCATCGTGCCGGCCTGGACGACAACACGCTGGTGTTTTTCAGCTCCGATAACGGCCCCTGGTCGGTCTATGGCAATCATGCCGGTAAGACGCCCTTCCGCGAAGCCAAGGGCACGGGCTTCGATGGCGGCACTCGCAGTGCGTGCATCATGCGCTACCCGAAGCGCATCCCGGCCGGCGCCATTTCCAGACAGGCATTCTGTAGCGTCGACATGCTGCCCACCCTGGCCTCGCTGGCGGACGCCAGGTTGCCGGCGAACCCCATCGACGGCGCTAACGTGTGGGACATTATCGCCGGCAAGCCCGGCGCCACAAACCCGCACGCATACTACCCCTTCTCCACCGACCGGATCTTTGAGGGCGTGATGAGTGGCGATGGCCGCTGGAAGCTGCACCTTCCGCACGACTACCGCACCGTGACCGTTCTCGGCAACGATGGCATGCCCGGCAAGTACATCACGCGCAAAATCGAACTATCCCTGTTCGATATGGAAAAGGATCCCTACGAAACCACCAACGTGCTGGCAAGCCATCCGGATGTCGCCGCGCGGCTCCAGGGCTATGCCGAGCAGCACCGGCGGGAGTTCTACGCCGGTCCGGAGGGATAGCGCCCGCGCCGCCTAGGTCCAAAGCGCGGTACAAGGGATCTGCTGACGTGATGGGTGTTCTCCCCAATGGCCGGCAAGTCCTCGGCGACCGCACGCGGGGCATCGATCACCGCCTGTTTCGCAACGCCCATGGGTACACTGACGTCTTCATCCTCTGGCATAATCCGCATAATCCGTGGGCGCCAGTGCTTTTCAAAGATGATAGAATCCAAATCGGGAGCTTGTCGATGAGAGCAATCCTCTGCATTACAGACGTCGAAGTCGGTGACGAGGAGCGGCAGGAGCTGGCACGGGACTTGGTGCGGGTTCTGAACCGGGAAACCGACATCACCGCCGCGCTGCCCGAAGCCGCCCCCGCCCCGCTTGGCTCTCGCGGCGATCCGGTGACGATTGGAACCATTGCCCTCACGTTTCTGACCGGCGGTTCGGCCGTGGCGCTCATCAAAGTGCTGGAGACCTACTTAAAATCGCTTTCCATTCACGCCGAGAACCTGAGGACGGACCAAATCGAACAGACGGAGGAGCTGACGCGGCAGTTCTTCCAGGAGTAGCCTCACCATGGCCGAGCGCCGATTCGGCGTGCTGATCGCCAGTAGCCGCTTTCCGGCTGATTCCGGAATGTTGCCGTTGCGGTGCCCCGACAACGACGCCGACGGCCTCTTCGACATCCTGACAGGCAGCGGCGACTTCCTGGCCGAGGACGTCCATGTCCTGAAGAACGCCCTGCACTACGAGGCCCTGCGCCAAGTGAACCAGGTGCTGCGCGCGGCCGGCAAGGACGACCTTGTCCTGCTCTACTACTCGGGCCACGGCAAGCAGGACGACAACGGCCGCCTCCACCTCGCCACCGTGGATACCCTCGTGGATGCCCTCGAATCGACCTCGATCCCCATCGAACAGATCCGCTCCATGATCG
>JAPKZC010001045.1:7253-7596 GCA_026394025.1 Candidatus Solibacter sp. | reverse complement strand
GATTGCTGTTACAGCGGCGCCGCCGGGCAGGCATTCTTCCGAGGCGGTATCGACGATCAGCTGCAGCGTGTTTCAGGCGGTAGCGGCCGCTACATCCTCACTGCTTCCACCGCCGTGCAAGCTGCCCGCGAGCGCGAGGGTGATCGTTACGGACTGCTGACGAAGCATATCATCGAAGGTGTTCAAAGCGGACGGGCGGACCTTGACCGCGACGGGTCCGTGACCATGGATGAACTCTATCAATACGTCTTCGATCGTGTCCGCGCGGATAGCCCGCAAGTGCCGCAGAAGTGGTCTAAGGACGTCCGCGGCACCCTGGTCATCGCGCGCTGCGGCGCCCACG
>JAPKZC010001045.1:4015-7217 GCA_026394025.1 Candidatus Solibacter sp. | reverse complement strand
GGCCCGGGGACTCATCCCCGCCTACCGCCCGAATCTGGTCATCCGCGAGCCGAACCAGGGCACTCTGGCGATGACCTTTGGGCCCGCGGGCAAGCTTCTTCTCTCCGCTGGCGCGGATGGCACCGTCAGGATATGGCATTCCTGCTCCCAACGCCTGTGCCGCAGTCATTCCGGGCAGACGGGCCCCATCTGGAGCGTGGCGTTCGAACGTCAGGGAGGAACCTACGCTTGGGGTAGCAACGATGGAACGGTGCGGGTCGCATCCCTATCCTCCGCCGGCTCCGCCGTCAGCGTCGCCAAGCCTTGCGATGGACCGGTCCTCTCGCTGGCGTTCGCGCCTTCCGGAAACATCATGGCCGCCGGCGGATGTGGCGGCGGAGTGTGGCTGTACGATTGGAACGAACGGCGTCTCTTGGATACCCTGGCCACCAACGATCTTGTCGTCCATTGCATCCGGTTCAGCCCGGATGGCAAGTGGTTGGCGGCAGCCGCCGGTACCCGTGTGTGGCTGTGGAACTTTGGCGCACGCGACAAGACGCCGATCGAGCTTTCCGGTCACAGGAAATCCGTCTTGTCGCTAGCTTTCAGCCCGGATGGTGCCCTCCTGGCCTCCGCCGGGCGCGACGCTGCAATCCGCATATGGGATGCTAGAGACGGCTTCGCCTTCCAACGGCAGCTCAGCGCACATCTTAATTCGGTATGGGCGCTGGACTTCAGTGCCGTGCCGCGATTGCTCGCCTCCGGAGGTGCGGACGGCGCCATCCGAATCTGGAACCCCCAGACGGGTGAGACGGGCGAGGCACTGGAGACGGAACACGGCTGCGTACAGGCTATCAGTTTCAATCCCAAAAGCCTGATGCTGGCTTCCGCCGGCGCCGACGGCGGCGTCGTTCTCTGGGAGCCCGCCCGTGAACGGAGCGCAAAGGAGGCGCGGACATGACTCCAGGGGCTGGCTCCACCAGACAGACACCGGACACTTCCCGCGTGGAGGTCACCTACGAAATTGCTGTGGGCGACACGGTGGAGCGGATAGAGATCCCGTTCGTGGTCGGCGTGCTGGCCGACTTGGGCGCCAGGCTCGACCAGCCTCAGCCCAAGGTTCGCGAGAGGAGGTTTCGCGACATCGGGCCGGACGACTTCGATGACGTCCTGCAGCGCATCGGACCCGGCCTGCGGTTCGCGGTGAATCAGGTCGACAGCGGGCAATCCGAGATCTCAAAGTTGGCCGTCCAACTGGAATTCAAGCGCCTGGCCGACTTCGAGCCCGCCGGGGTCGCTGCTCAAGTGCCCTTGCTTGCCGCGGCGCTGAAGGTCCGGGAAGGCTTGGCGAACCTGCGTAGCAGTCTCTACGGCAATGATCGGCTCGAGGAGCTACTGTTCGAGAACGCCAGCCGCTCTGATCTGTTGGAGCGCATCCGTCGCGAGCTTACACCCACTGCCGGAAGCATCGAACCCGGACTCCTCGACGGCATCATGCGCGAGGGATTCTCGTCTGCTACTGAAGAAGAGCGGCTCTTCGCCAGGGAATCGGTGGAAGGGTTCTTTCACGAGGTACTGTCCGGCGGAACAATCGTCTCCCGCGACATAGACACGGTCCTCGCCGCCAGAATCGCAGCCCTGGATTCACTGCTTTCCCGCCAACTCGACCAAATCCTCCACGCTGCCGAGTTTCAGAAGCTCGAAGCTTCGTGGCGTGGGCTGCATTATTTGGTCACCAGGACCGAGGTCTCCTCATTGGTAAAGATTAGGATCCTCAACATATCCAAGAGGGATTTGTCGATGGATTTTTACCGCGCACCCGAATTCTACCAGAGTCACATATTCAAGAAAGTCTGCGAGGAGGAATACGGAACCTTCGGCGGGGCGTCCTTTGGCGTGCTCATCGGTGCCTACGATTGGTCACGCAACCGGGAGGACATTTCCGCTCTGGAATCCATTTCCAATGTGGCCGCCGCTGCGCACGCTCCCTTCATCTCGGCACTGAGCCCCGAAATGTTCAATCTCACGGATTTCCGCGATCTCGGCAGTCCCCGCGACCTGTGGAAGATTTTCGATAGCGAGGCATATAGGCATTGGAGGTGCTTCCGCGAGAGCGAGCGCGCCCGCTACGTGGGCTTGGTGCTGCCGCGCATTCTGCTCCGCCTGCCCTACGGGGAGGAAACCGTTCCTGTCGAGGCGTTCCGCTACGAGGAGTCCGTGACCGGGGGCGATCACGATCGCTACTTGTGGGGCAACCCGGCCTTCGCGTTCGCGGCACGGCTGACCTCCGCGTTCCACCGCTACGGTTGGTGCGCCGAGATCCACGGCGTCGAAAAGGGCGGACTCGTTACCGGACTGCCCGTGCATCGCACCCAGACCGACTCCGGCGAAACCGTCAAGTGCCCAACCGAAGTCCCGATCGCAGACCGCCGCCAGCAGGAACTCTGCAACCTGGGATTTATCCCCCTCTGTTACAGCAAGAATTCCAACTACGCTGCATTCTTCGACGCGCCATCCTGCCACAGACTCCGCAACTCCCCCCACGATGCCAGCGCCACCGCGCCAATGGGGTCGCGCCTGGAGTATGTCTTCGCCGTGTCCCGTTTCGCGCATTACATCAAGGCCATCATGCAGACCAAGGCTCACGCGTTCAAAGACATGCAGGAATGCCAGGAGTATCTGAACAACTGGATCAGCGGTTACGTGTGGCAGGCCGGGGCGACCGGCGAAAGCGCGGCGAAATACCCTCTGGCGCAGGCCAGCGTTCGCGTCCTGAACGTGCCCGGTAAGCCGTACGAGGCGGAAGTAAGCCTGAAACCCCTTTTTCAGTTGGCTGAACTGCCGGCACCGCTGCGGACCGTGATGAGATTGGGGCAATCTTCAAGGAGGACTTAAGTATGGAGGACACGGCCGATCTCGAGCAGTTGTTGCTGGCGCCGCTTCCGGGCAACTCCCCGGCTGGGGAGGACCTCCGGTGGGACGAAGCGTTTACCTTAATTAAAGAAGCCCGGCGCACCGACGATCCGGGAGACCTGTGGCCCGGCAGCAAACAAAAGGTCGCAGACTGGCAGGAGGTTCGCAGACTCTGCACTGAGGCCCTGGCCACGCGCTCCAAAGACCTGCAACTCGCGGCATGGCTGGCCGAGGCTTTGGTGCATGATCGCGGATTCGAAGGCATGGCGTCCGGGCTGGGGCTGATATACGCGCTAATGGACCGTTACTG
>JAPKZC010001045.1:0-3975 GCA_026394025.1 Candidatus Solibacter sp. | reverse complement strand
TTGCCCGAAGATGGCGATTTGGAAATGCGCGCCGGCGTGCTCGAGTTCATAGATATCAGACTTTCCGACGCCGCCCGCCAAGTCCCCCTAACCGAATACGATGCCGACGGTGGGCACTCCGTGCCTTCCCGCTCTTTCTCGCTGCTGGACCGCATGACGATGGCGGCCGCCGGGACCGTGGATGACTTCAACGCTGCCGTCGAATACACCAGTACGCCGCATCTACAGGGACTCTCCGCAAACTTCCGGGATGTGCGTCTCGCACTCGAGAACTTGAAAGCCGTCGCTAACCGCCTCCTCGCTGACCTGGCGCCTCGGTTTGAGAAATTGGAAGCGGCTCTCGCGGAATGCCGGCGCCTGGTCCAGTGGTCGCTAACCCTGCGGGGTCAGCCCGAGTTCCCGGTTGAAGCACCACCGGCCGAAGTTTCCGGGCCTGTGCCGGCGCCTTTGGCCCCCGAGACAGTGTCGCTTTCGCCGGAGCCCGCAGCCGCTCCGTCCGGTCCCAGTCCCCTGGAGCGCGCCGAGGAACTCGTCCGCGCCGGCCATCTGCAAGAAGCCCTAACGGAACTCGCCGCTGCCACGGCGGCTAACGAGACCGGGGGCGACCGTTTCCGGCGCAAATTGCTGGTTGCCGACGTGTGCATGCGAACGCGGCGCACCAACTTGGCCATCGCCGTCCTGGAAGAGCTTTCGGCCGAAATCGATCACTTCCACTTGGACCAGTGGGAATCGCCGCAGCTGGTCGGCCGCGTCTGGTCTCAGTTGCTGGAGTGTTATTTCAGCAGCAATATGGAATCCCATGTGGACCAGATAAGGCCGCTTCTGGCCCGTCTGTGCCGGTTGGACCCAACCCAGGCACTGGATTTTGAATCTTACATGGGGCGCTACGCCATCCGCACGCCCGCCTCTTAGCCGGCGGACTTCCGGCGGCGAGGCCGCGGCATCTGGATAACCCGATCGCAGTCTCCCCTCAGCTCAGAATCTCCTGGCAGTAGCGCACGCACTTCGCGATCTCGGCCAGCAGCGTCGAACCCTCCGGCACCGGATATTCCATCTCAATCGTGGCCTGGAACTTGTACTTTTCCTTCTTCATCATCAACAGGATTTCTTTAATCGGCGTGTCGCCCTTGCCAAACGCCATGTTGACCCCGTTGTTGGCTTTGCGATCCTTCAAATGTACGTGAGTGACGCGCTCGTGATGAGCCTTGATCCACTCCGCCGGGGAGGTCCCAGTGGCCGCGAAGAAGTGGCCAATGTCCACGTTGGCGCCGTTGTACTTGGAGTAGCCGAACGCCTGCTCCCACGCCGCCAGGCGGCCGAACGCTTCCGGGTTGGTCAGGTTGCCGTGGCCGTGGTACCCCACCATCATCTTGTGTTTGGCGGCGAACTTGCCCAGTCGCTCGGTCTGGCTGACCGGAATTTCGCACGAGATGGCATAGGCCCCCAGCGCCTTGGCCACCTGGAAGCAGTAGTCCACCACATCGTCCGCCATGGTGTTGATGCCATCGTACTTTACGATTTGGATCAGCACGCCGGCCTCTTCGTATTTCTTGCGGAACGCCTTGAACGGATTCATCGATTGGGAGAGCCGCCACTTCTGCTGCGCCTCCGCCACGGCGGCCTGCTCGGCCTTTTGTTCCGCCGTCAACGGCGCGCGGGGTGCTCCGCGCGCCGGCGCCCACCCACGGGGTCGGCGCCTTGAGATACGCCTCCACCGGTTGCAGCCGCAGTTCCGCTGCGCTGATATTCGTCTGCGTCATGTAGCTCAGAATATCGTCGGCGCCTCCCGGTATATTGTGAAAGCTGTATGGGGCATTGATTCCCACCTGTACGCCGCCGAAAACCGAGTTGGGCTTGGCCGCCCAGGCCCGCGCTACTGGTAGCGCCGCCAGTGCCAGTTTGCCGATGTCACGCCGTGTATAAATCATGGACTCCATGTTCGCCTGCCGCGCGCCGGTTATCAAGGCCGACACTGCTGCGGTGAACTCGTCCTCCGCGTCGTGAGCGTTCGCCTTGACTCTGGCTTACCATGGTAAAAGAACTCTCAATGGCAAGCCGGCCAGTGTGAAGGTGGACGAAGAGCGCATGCTGCTGTGGGTATTGCGCTCTGACCTCGGTCTTACCGGTACCAAGTTCGGCTGCGGCGAAAGCTTGTGCGGGGCTTGTACCGTCATTGTGAACAATCAGGCTGTCCGCTCCTGCTCGCTGCCGGTCAAACAAATTGCCGGCAAGCAGGTCATCACCATTGAGGGACTCGGACAATCCGGGCTTCACGCCATCCAGGCGGCCTTCGTGAAACACCATGCGTTCCAGTGCGGGTACTGCACGCCGGGCATGATCCTCAACGCCTACGCGCTGCTCCTTAAAACGCCCAAGCCCACGCCCGAGCAGATCACCCGCCACATGGACGATAACCTCTGCCGATGCGGCGCGCATGTCCGCATCGTGGCCGCCATTCAGGATGCCGCAACCGCTCCCCGGGGAGGTGCGCGATGAAACCAGTCGATTCCGCGGAATCCGGCGCTGCCGGCCTCAGCCGCCGCCAACTCCTGGCCATGGCCGGTCCTGGCCTCTTCCTCTCCTTTAGCGTGGATTGTCTGTCCGCGCAGGAGCCCGCGCGCCTTCCGGCGCGCCAGGGCTACCCAACCGACATCAACGCCTATCTGCGCATCGGTCCCGATGGGCGGGTCACTTGCTTTGCCGGCAAGGTGGAACTCGGCCAGGGCGCGATGACCGTGCTGGCGCAGATCCTCGCCGAGGAACTCGACGTGGCCTACGCCTCGGTCGACATGGTGCTCGGCGATACCGACCTGTGCCCGTACGATATGGGCACCTTCGGTTCCATGAACGTGCGCTATTTCGGCCCGGCCTTGCGAGGCGCGGGCGCCGAGGCGAAAGCCATCCTCTTGCAGATGGCGGCCGAGCAACTCCAGTCGCCCGCCGCCCGGTTGCAGGTAAAGGACGGAATCGTCACGGATCCCTCCACACCCGGCAAAAGCGTGACCTACGGACTATTGGTCCAGGGCAAACGCATCGAGCGTCATATCGAGGGTGTGCCGGTGAAACCGGTGACGGCCTATACCGTCGTGGGCCGCGCCGCGCCGCGCAAGGACGCCCTCGAAAAGGTCACCGGCAAGGCCAGGTACTGCGGCGATTTTACGTTTCCCGGCATGCTGCACGCCCGTCTGGTCCGCCCGCCGGCGCACGGTGCCAGGTTCCAGGCAGCCGACACCAGCGCCGCCGAAAAAACCGGCGCACGCATCGTCCGCGATGGCGACATGGTAGCCGTCCTGCACGAACGCCCCGACCTCGCCGATAAGGCGTTGGCCCTGGTGAAGGCGCAATTCGAGCGCCCGCGCCCCACCATGGACGATAAGACCATCTTCGACCACCTGCTCAAGACCGCGCCGCCGCCCCAGAATGTTGGCGCCGCCGGGGACCTCGCCCAGGGAGAGAAAGCCTCCGCGTCCTTTGTCGAAGAAACCTACCTCAATAGCTACGTCCCCATTCGGCCACCGCCATCGTGGAGAACGGCAAGGCCACCGTGTGGGCCGGCACCCAGGCCCCGTTTTCCGTGCGCCAACAGGTGGCGCAGGCCATCGGGTTCACCCCGCAAAACGTCCGCATCGTCACTTCCTACGTGGGCGGCGGCTTCGGCGGCAAGAGTTCCGCCGGACAGGCGGTGGAGGCGGCGCGCCTGGCGAAAGCCACCGGCAAGCCTGTACAGGTCGTGTGGAACCGCGCCGAAGAGTTCTTCTACGATACCTTCCGCCCCGCGGCGGTGGTCAAGATCCGCTCCGGCCTGACCACTGCCGGAAACATCGCCCTGTGGGACTACCAGGTCTACGGCGCCGGCGATCGCGAGGCCAGGACGTATTACGATGTCCCCCACCAGCGCACCCTCTCCGCCGGCGGTTGGCAGGGCGGGAATCCTCCCGGCATGCACTTGTCCGCCGTGGGCCCGTGGCGCGCCCC
>JAPKZC010000304.1:10699-13378 GCA_026394025.1 Candidatus Solibacter sp. | reverse complement strand
TTCTTCCAGGCCGGCGCGGTCAAACCTGCTCGCGAGAATCAGTTCGGGGGCGCTTTCGCATCTCCCTTGTGGCACGGTGCCACGCTATCGATCGATGTCGTCAAGCAGAAGATCCGTGGAAGCGTCAACGGCAACGTTCTGGTGCCACGGGCGGATGAACGCACACCACTTGCGACCGATCCCGCACTTCGCAACGTGGTACAGCGATTTCTGGATGCGTATCCCGCCGACTTGCCGAACCGGACCGACATCAGCGAGCGGGCGCTCAACCTGAACGCGCCGCAGCACGTCGATACCACCAACGTGACGCTCCGCGTGGACCAGCAACTGGGCCAGCGTGACTACATCGGGGCCCGCCACGCACTTACTATCCAACGCGTAGACGCGTTTCAATTTGTCGCCGGGCAGAACCCGGACGCCGACACGCAGTCCCACGCCAGCCAGATGACATGGGATCGGCAATGGTCCACCTCGACAGTCAGTTCGGTCTCGTTCGGCCTGGATCGCTCGCACACGCTTCTCACCGCGGAACCGAACGCGGTCGGCCCGAGCGTTTCCTTTGGCTCCGTTATTCAGTCGTTGGGTCCGGGTTCGACCATCCCAATTTACCGTGTTCAGAACGTGTTCCGCTATGCCGCACAACTGAATCACACTCGGGCGGAGCACACTTGGACGGTCGGCCTCGAAATGGGGCGACGCCAGTTCACCGGCATTGAGACGAACAGCCATCGCGGCAACTTCACCTTTCGCAGTGAGTTCGGCCGTGATGCGGTCACCAACCTCCGCCTCGGGACGCCCAGTCGGTTTTCCGTAGGGATTGGAGACCGATACGGGGCATTCCGCCGTTGGGAGCCGTATTTTTATGGGGGCGACGAGTGGAAACTAAGCACAAGCGTGAACCTGTCTGTCGGTCTGCGCTACCAACCTGTGCTTGCACCCAGAGAGGTGGCCGGCCGCACGGCAATCCCCTTTAGCTGCGACTGCGGGAATCTCTCCCCGCGAGGCGGAGCGTCATGGCAGCTTCCTGGCCGATGGGGTGTACTCCGCGCTGCCTACAGCCTGCAGTACAACGACATCTATCCTGCGGCCCTACAGCAACTGCGGTTCAATCCGCCGGGCACTCTCAAAGTTGAGACACAGGCGCCGTCACTGCTCAATCCCTTGAGCGGGCTGACTCCGACCGACCTGTTGCCGGGCGCACGCAGCATCCTGTTTGTGCTCGATTCGAAACTGGCCACGCCGCGTTCGCACCAATACAACGCCGCTTGGGATCTGGCCCTTTCAGCGGCGTGGAGAATGCAGATCGGCTATGTGGGAAGCCGCACCGGCCGGCTCCTGTTTGCTCTCCGCGGCAACCGCGCCCGTCCCATGACCGGCGTGGATCAGACCACTGCGACCATCAACCTGCGCCGGTCCGATGTCCGCTATTTCGAGACCCGCACCGTGACGAGCATCTCCGAGAGTGCGTTTGATGCGGCGCGGGTCTCGCTCCACAGCCCGGGCTGGCGCGGCGTCACTCTGGCCGCCTCGTATTGGTTCAGCAAGGCGATCGATCTCGGCGCTCCATACAGCAGCACCGGAATCGAGGACGACCCGTATCAGGCTCAAAGCCAGTCGGAATTCGGCGTCACCCGGGACCTGAAATCGCTGAGCGACTTTGACCAGTCACACGCCCTTCTTGCGCGCATCGTCTACTCGACGCCTCGTTTCCAAGCTGGCCCTAAATGGCTGCGCGTCCCACTCGGCGGGTGGGAACTCAGCGGCGTCCTGCTGGCCAAGACAGGCACTCCGTTCACGGTGTTTTCCGGTTCCGACGGGCCCGGGTTTGGCAACGTGGATGGTGCCAGCGGCGACCGCCCGAACCTCGTCGACACTTCGGTACTCGGGCGCATGATCGATAATCCGGATACGTCAGCTGTGCTCCTGCCGAGGCGCGCATTCACCTTCATGCAGCCCACCGATGAACGCGGAAACCTCGGGCGCAATACGTTTCGTAAGGACGGAATCCGCAATGTGAACGCCTCCCTGTCCAAGTCCTGGCGAATGGGTCCCGACAGGAGTGTGACCTTACGGGCTGAGTCGATCAACCTGCTGAATACCCCGCAGTTTGCAGCACCAGGCGTGGAACTGACGTCGTCGGACTTCGGCAGAATTACAAATACGCTCAACGACGGCAGGGCTTTCCGATTCCAACTTCGATTCCGCTTCTGAGCGCATCCCTGTAGCCGTTGAAGGCTCCTGCTGGATGGTCGCGAGTTCGAGAAACGCCATCTTCGTGCCGAATCTCCAGTTGACTGCACTGCACAGCGAAGCCCTGCAGATCTTCTTCATGTTCAATCGCTTGTCGGAGATCTTTCTCCCGATCGGATTTGCCCTCCCTCGTCGCGGTTCACGCAGAATCATCATGAAACCTCAGGAGAGTTGGTTGTAATGTCGGTGTTCTGGGGACCTTTAGACACCGATGTCTGAATCAGAAACGAAGAATCCAGCGCCCTTTTCCAGTCGATTGAAAACAAACGGGCGCAATTCTACTGAGCGTTAACCAGCGGGGCGAATTCATGAGGTGGGTTTCGCCCGGTTTTGGCCGAAGAAACGGCGGAACCGGCGATAGCACCAAATTGGGGCCACCCGTTGGTTGATTTCGCCTTGCTCTGCCGCGAACTCGGCTGGCAAGGCCGA
>JAPKZC010000304.1:0-10661 GCA_026394025.1 Candidatus Solibacter sp. | reverse complement strand
GAGCTACGGCTGCCAGATGTAGGTCGCCACGGAGCGCCGCGGCAGCGATGTCGTGGCCGCCAGTTCGCCCGTAACGATTCGAAACTCCCGCAGTTCCTCGCCGGCGTTGGCTGCGATCATCACGATCTTGCCGTCGGGATTACGGAAGGCCACGCTGCCAAAGGTCCTTTCGGATTCGCCGCTATCGATGCGCACCGCGCCGCGCTGCACGAACTTCATGAACTGCCCGTAGATGTAGTAGTCGAAGCGATAGGTGACGCTCTGATCCTTACCGTTCAGGAGCAGGATGGTCGGGGAAGGGGGAAATGGCCCCTTGTTAGGCCCGCGGTTCTCATCGATCATGGTCACCCAGGCGTTGTAGCTGGAGGCCCAGTTCCGCACGATTTCGATCAGCCGCAAGGCACCCCGCGCTCCATAAACCGAGCCTTCGGAAAAGTGGATCGGCATCTCGGGAAACCGCTCGTGAAAGACGCTCATCCCGGACGGCTGGCCGACGTAGAAGTGGAAGGCGACACCTGAGACGTGGTGCGCCGCCTCCGGGTCCTTCAGCACCTTCGTCGGATAGTCGATACCTTCGTCGCCCGGCTGGGACTTCTCGTTGAAGTTGTGGTCGTAGCTCCAGATCTTGGTTTTCAGGCCCGCCTTCCGAAAGGCTGGTCCAAGAACCTTCAGGAAGTCCCGTTCCGTTTCACCCGTGTATTTTGACGACGGGTACGCCATCCTCGGCTCGTACTGGCGATCCACCCCGGGCTCGTTCTGAACGGTGATGGCGTAGATGGGCACTCCCTCGGCTTCGTAGGCCTGCACAAAGCGGACGAGGTAACGGGCGGAGGGTTCGTAGTATTGCAGCAGCAGGCTTCCCCCGATCATGCTGCCCGAGGTCTTCATCCAGCCCGGCGGACTCCACGGTGAGGCGAAAAAGAGCAGGTTGGGATTCTTCTGCAGGGCTTTCTTGAGCACCGGCAGGATGTAGGTCCGGTCCTTCTCGATGGAGAAACGTGCCAGCGGAACATCGATCTGGCCGGCGGGGACGTCATCATACGAGTACCACGCATCGCCCGTGAAATCCGACGTGCCGATGCAGATCCGCATTAAGTTCATTCCGATGCCGTTCACCGGATGGACCAGCCGCTCGATGACCTCGTCCTGGCGCTTGGGGTCCAGCCTGGAGATGTTGGCGCACGTCGTGGCTTCCAACGAGGAGCCTAGCCCCAACATGGTCTGGTAGCGACGGCCGGCGTCGACTCGGATGGAAGGAGCGGACGAGGCCTGGCTCGGCGCGAACTTGAACGGAAGTTGCCGGCTGAGCTGGTACTGGTTGTCTTCCGAGCTGACCCAGGAGTCAACCGCCTGTTGGGAGAAGCAGGGAAGCGCCAGGAGGCACAGGCAGGTGAGTAGCGCGCCCCTAATGGAGAGGGTTTGTTTCTGCGTCATAGGTCGTCCCCAGGACATTCTATTTAAGATCCTCAAAATGATGAAGCCCTTGAACGGTTTGCTGTTTGGCGGAAGCGGGCTGCCCACTGCGGCAGCAGTCTGGAGATGAAATCAGAGCGACGCACTTTGAGCGTCTCGTGACGGCCATCACGCAGGAGTGCGTACGGCCACCGCTGAACTCCCTCCTTCGCTCGCGGCCGCTGACGGCGGTCCCTGTTCCCGGAACTCAACAGCAGAATCGTCATCACAAGTGCAAGTGCTGCGGCCAGGATTAGTACAATGACCACGGGTCGAACTAGATCGAAGACCCGTCGGCCCTGGACTCCACGGCTGCCGAGTTGCGCTCCTTCTAGGGCCACTGGATTCACTTCCCGCCACCTCGTTGGAGCCGCTGCGCAATCAAGTTCAGGTATCGATCACCGTTGCGCCAGGCATCCTTCTCAATTCCGCGAAGGTTGGTCCGCAGTTCCAACTCAACTCGTGTCCTTCCGGCTCCTTCGTCAACGATGACGACTTCGAAACGGTATCCTCGTAGCGGGCCAGCGCGGAACCGTATCTTGCCCGCTTCCTTGAGGGTGTTGTCCTGTTGTCCAGCAGGAAACCCTCCTTAGCTGCATCAGTCGCCGCAGCCCATACCGCTTCAAACCGGGCCTTGAACACTCGCGCCTTCCTGTCGGTTGCCAGTCCGCTTGAGGCAAGCACAGCCGCCAGAGCAACCAGGACCACAGAGCGCGGGATGGGAATGGCGGCTTTCATGACACGTTCGTTGCAGGTCCTCGCCTACAGATCCTCCAGCGACGTGTTCTCTCGCAATCGGTCGAATTCGGCGCAATAGCGAGTCCCGTCGGACTCGAATTCCTCGGCGCGCTTAATCTGCGGCGATCCCAAGATGACCGCACCGGCTCCGAATAGACTGTACTCCACCGGTTGGGTGCGGTCTTGTTCTGGCACGATTCGGATCATGCGGAGTGTTGCCCCGGAGTTCATGATCACCACCATGCCGAGACGCGGGTCCCAAGCCTCAAAGGCCCTGGTGACTTTTCTCGATATCACAACGCTATATCCCCGTCATCTTGCACTCGGAGTATCACGATGGGCGGGGGCCCGAAGCGGCGGTGCAGTAACCGGCGTGCCTCCATGTCGAGCGACGCGGAATACCAGATGCACGCCCAACGTGTGATCCGTGATGAGTCATGGTCTTCGGTTTCCAACTTCCACGTTTCAATCCGTGCGTCGGCGCAAGGATCTTCCCGCCAGCCTTCTGACGTGAGATGAAACACGCAATACATCTCTCCCGATTCATAACCCCAGCACGACTGATCCGGGACACGGCTCGAACGGGACTCGCAACCCTTCAGATTCAGACTGCTTCACCCAACAGATGCGTAAGAGGATAGCAGCCGTCCGTAAGGAATGGCAAGGGATACACGTCAAGTCAATCAACGCCTCAATGCCACGCAGTTCCCGATATTGTGGGCATCTCGTACACTGGCCAGATAAGGCACTCTGAGCAATAGTTCCTCCCTGGTCGTTAAAAACCGGCCAATCTTTCATTGGGGTCGTCCGTTGGACGAAGCACTCAAGGTCCGATGGATAGGCCCTCATTTCTTTTTTTCGTTCGAGCTGTCTTTCCAGGGAGACTCTTCGAAGGCCGTCGGGCGGGGCTCCCGAGGTTGGTCGTCAGGTGCTCACAAAGACTCTTGCAGTCCCCGCATTCACTGTGCAGAATGGTCGTGAGCAGTCTTGAATGACTCACCGCGCCGCCACAATGGAGCGGGCAGAAATAGGCCGGATAAGTCGCGCAGCATAGAGCGATCCGCACGGCTCTGGGTGAATTGCGGCCTGTCCGTAAGTTCAAGAGGAACGGCTTCGGGATTGCAGGGTGCCCGCAATCCTCGATTTCCATCTTTTTGGAAGGTTGCTCCAGTATGCTGAGTGTCGCTGTCCGGTCTTTGAAAACCGAAGCCCACAGGTTGCCCGTTTCGCGACAGGGCAACGCGGTTGGTAGCGTCTCGACCTGTTTCGAAACTTGTTTCTCCAAATCCATTACGGAGATGGGTTCCTCTCGGGGATCTTAGACCAACCCGAACCCTGTTCAAAACACCAATCTCCGGTCTTCTCTAATCGATTGAAAACAAATGGGGTCGATTCGAATGCTGTTAAATGGTGGACCGGTTTCGGAACCGATTTTTGGACGAACAAATGGTGAAAGTCCAGGAGGCCCGCGAGGGGACCCCGCTGGTTAACAGCTCGCAAGATGTGCTATGACTGCGCGTGATCGTGCTATGCAAGGCCCCGAAAACAGGGGAAAACGGGGCACCGGGTTCTGCGCCGCGTCGTTTTCGCCGACTCGCCAACCGCAAGTCTTCGGCTCATCTTCGCCCGCCGGCCGAGGTGATCCGATGAAAGCGCTTTCTGACCCGCTGGTTAACAGCACCGGACATCGATCAAGCACTTGCGATTGCCAGCATGTCCGGTACGGAGTATACTCGTATTCGGGAGGTTCGATGAAGCCGAGGCGCGTGTGGGAAAGGTAGAGGTCGTTGTCCTGGAAGGCTTGGATCTCTGGTTCAACTCCTCGGACCATCTGCCTCCGCATCTTCACGCGCGGCGTCGCGGCGAGTGGGAGATCCGGGTCTACTTTCTCCTTTGCACGGATGACGAATTGGTATTCGATCGGAAGTGGGGCAAGGAGGATCCGTCGGCGAAGCTGCTCGCACGTGTTCGCAAAGCCGTCGAATTACTTAGGGAATGGGAGCAAAAGGTATGCAGGGAAATGTGAACGGAACGAGTCTTAGCTCGCAGGAATTGATTTTGCTGGCACATGATTCTGGCGCTGAAGGGGCGGTCCCTGACAAGCGGCGTTTTCGAGTCCTTCACCGGCCAAACCGACAGACGGCCGAACGCGGTCGAAATATCTTCGTACTCGTCCCGGCCAGTGAGCTTCCCGATGTCGCTGGGTTCGTCTCAATTGCCAATCGCCGGCACCAACTCCGGGCGCTGCTGGTTAGAGACGACGTACAGCCGAGTTCCATTCCTCAGATGTTTGAACGGGCCGGTCTCAGGATGATGCGCAACACAGTCGTATACTCGGATTCCAGCGTTCCGCGGCGAGTACTTTCTGCGTGGACTCAGAATGCACAAGATGAGCTGATTGCGAAGGCGAGCGTCTCGAAGGATCGCTTGTTTGTGCTTTCCTGTGCGCTGCAGCCGTATGAGGTCGCGTTCGACAGCATGCCATCGCTGAAGCGAATTCCCTTAGCCGAACGCGCGGGATTTACCGTTGACGAAGATGGCAGTTACATCTACTGGGCGGGTCCAGATGTCCACCTCGACCTTGACGCTATTCGAGCGGCAGTGGAGCCGGAGGCACATGCCAGAGCCGAGGCCGCAAAGGCTCTGCATGATAGTCGGTACGGGGCGGCCATTGCAAAATTACGTTTGAGAATGGGGCTGAAGCAGGCGCAGATCGAAGGCCTTTCTGAAAGGCAGGTGCGCCGGATCGAGAAGGGCGAGGGAACCACGTACGAGGCGCTGCGTCGCTTGGCAGTGGCCCATCGAATGGATCTGGAGTCGTACCTGCGGGAACTGGCGGCCAACGCCTCCGATCCAGGACTTGAGAGAGCAATCGCCTGATTCCGACCCAAGAATGCTGGGAGCTACTGTCTGGTCTCTGCCAACTGAAACCCACAGCCAGTCAATTTCGACGGGAATCGAAACGGTTAGTAGCCCATGGTATTGGCCCGAAACCTGTTTCTCCAAATCCGGTCCGTATCAGGGTCCGTCTTGGGGAGCCAATTCTATTTTCTCCGAAAGTCCAGTCCCCAGTAGTTGACGCCAACGCCTCCGTTGCGTCCATCCCCTCCTCGCGGACTATCCCCAATAAAGCCAAATACTTCCGGACGACCCATTCTCCGCGCCGAGCCGCGGAGAGACGGTGGGATCGTCCTGGTGAGTCCATTTTCTCTCCGTCCCTCCCGACTTCTCCCTCGCGCCGGAGAATGCCCGGACGCGGTTAACGCGTTCGCAGTCTCGGTTTACGTTTTTCGAATTCCCTGCGTATGTTTACAGCAGCGTGCGACTCGCACGCTCCATTCGACAGCGGAACGACCGCAAGGCGGGCTTTCGCTGTGGTGCCAATCCACAGCGAGGTGAACCGTCTTGAGCATTCCAGCCGACGATTTTCGATCCATCGCCCGCATTCTTGCCGCCGGCTACCTCCGACTCCGCGACAAGCGTCGACGCGAACCTCCCCTTGATAGTCCGCCGACATCGAGCCCTCATGGACACGAGGTTAACGGCCTTGAGAAAGGAGAAACGCGTGGAGACCGCGATGCAGATGAAGAAAGAAATTGAGGCCCTGAGTAAGATGACGACGGGTCAGCTCCAGCAGAAGTACATGGAGGTGTTCGGCGAGGAGTCCCGCTCGAACCACAAGCAGTTCCTGTTTCGGAGGATCGCGTGGCGAATTCAGGCGCTGGCAGAAGGCGGCATCTCCGAGCGCGCCCGCCGCAGCGCGTTGGAGATCGCGAACGATGCCGACCTTCGCATCCGGGCACCCAGGACCAGATTTGGGCAGGACGCCACGCTTGATCCCAAACTGAGCGTCACGCGAAAGGTGGCGGGTGATCTCGATTCGAGGCTGCCACCGCCCGGGTCCTACCTCGAGCGCGAGTACAAAGGTCGGCGAGTCATCGTGAAGATCCTCGTCGATGGGTTCGAGTTCAACGGCCAGAACTATCGGTCCCTGAGCGCCATCGCCCGCGAAGCCACCGGCACCAAATGGAACGGCTTCGTCTTCTTCAATTTGGTTGCGGAGGCTTCCCATGGCAAGAAATAGCGCCCCGCGGTCAGCCGCCAACGCGTCGATTGTGCCTGCTGAGAACCGTGTAGTCCGGTGCGCCATCTACACGCGGAAATCGACGGAGGAGGGCCTCCAGCAGGAGTTCAACTCGCTCGATGCGCAACGCGAAGCCGCCGAGGCGTACATCGCCAGTCAGAGAGGCGAGGGCTGGCAGGTGGGCACCGAGCACTTCGACGACGGCGGCTACACCGGCGGCAACATGGACCGGCCCGCACTCCAACGACTTCTCGCCGCAGTCGAATCCCGGTCGGTGGACTGCGTGGTGGTCTACAAGGTCGACCGTCTCAGCCGGTCGCTGATGGACTTCGCGCGGATTATCGAAGTGTTCGACCAGCATGCCGTGAGCTTCGTCTCGGTCACGCAGCAGTTCAACACGACGACGTCCATCGGCCGCCTCACGCTAAACATCCTCTTGTCCTTCGCCCAGTTCGAGCGAGAGATCATCTCCGAACGTACGCGGGACAAGATGTCGGCCGCGCGACGCAAGGGGAAGTGGATTGGCGGCCATCCGGTCCTGGGATACGACATCGATCCAAAGGGCGGTCGGATCGTCGTCAATCCGGAGGAGGCTGGGCACGTCCGAACCCTGTTTGGTCTTTACGTGGAACTAGGCTCCTTGCTGCCGGTGCTGCAGGAGGCCGAGCGGCGCGGCCTCCTGACCAAGCGGTGGACCACAGAGGACGGCAAAGTCCGGGGAGGCCAGCGCATTTCCAAGGGCACGCTCCATGGCCTCCTCACCAACGCTATCTACACCGGCATGGTCGACCATAAGGGCACCCTGTATCCGGGCGAGCACGAGCGCATCATCGAGCAGAACACGTGGGATCGAGTCCATGAAACTCTGCGGCGGAACAACGCTGACAACGGCGCCAGCCTCAAAAACAAGTACGGCGCGCTGCTGCGTGGCCTGCTCTTCTGTGTGCCGTGCGGGACTCCCATGGTGCATACCTACACGACGCGAAAGTCGAAACGCTACCGCTACTACGTCTGCTACAACGCACAGCAGCAGGGCTGGAAAAACTGCGAGACGAAGTCCGTTCCAGCGCAGGCGATCGAATCCGCTGTCCTCGCCAGCATACGGCGCATTGGGACTGACCCCAAATTGGCCGAGGCCGTCGCCGCCGAGGCCCTCGCCCAGGTGGCACGCCGGCGACAGGAGGTCGATCAGGAGTCGGAAGCCCAACGGCGAGGCCTCCGGCAACTCAACCAGAACCTCGCGCGGGAAGCGGCGGATATGAGCGTGGACACCGGCGCGCGGTTCGAGCGGATCGCCACTCTGCAACGGGAGATCGAGACTGTGGAGCGCCGGTTGGCGGAACTCGTAACCGAGCGCAGCGACCTCGACAGGGACCACATCAACGCCAACGACCTCCACCGCACCCTGGCCGAGTTCGACGCCATCTGGTCCTCTTTGAGTACGAAGGAGCAGGAACAGATGGTCCATTTGCTGGTCGCCAAGGTCGGCTACGACGGACGGACCGGCAAAGCCACAGTCAATTTCAACAATGCAGGAGCTAAGGAACTATGCCAAGGGAAGTGCTGACCACGGTCGTCCCAGGTATGTGGGAGGACGGGAGCATTCAGGTGGAGGTGACGCTGCCAGTGAGCCAGCGTCACCGCGAGCCACGCGGGCAGCCTGGCCCGGCCTTGCACCCAGGAAGCCGACCGCGGATTCCTCGAATTACGCGGCTGATGGCACTGGCCATCAAGTTCCAGCACATGGTCGACTGCGGCGAGGTCCGTGACTACGCCGATCTGGCGCGACTCGGGTACGTCACGCGCGCCCGGATCACCCAAATCATGAACATGCTCAACCTCGCGCCGGACATTCAGGAAGAGATCTTGGGAATGCCCGAGGGGTCGACGAGGGAGACTGCCATTGCCGAACGGCAAATCCGGTCGGTAGCACGGATCGTCGATTGGAGCGACCAGCAGCGCGCTTTCATGGAACTGAAGAAGCTGGAATGCACGCAAGGGTAGTGGGCTGGTAACCTGCGCAGCGCCATTCTGGGACGCTGAAGCCGGCGCTTCGTCTCGCGAGTTTTCCTGCCCGGAATCCCGGCTCGACTACCCCGATCAGTCTTGTTCGATCAGAATCTCAGAAACCATTGCTAACACGGGGGATGTGCCGTTCGGTATCATCACATTCTGGCCTTCTTTGTTCGAGGCTATAGCCCAGTGGAAATTCAACAACTTAAGCCCAACGTAATTGTTCGAGGTCCAATGCTGCCGGAGCCTGTCCAGGTGCTGGTAGTGACGCAAATTGGCTCGTCGGTGAAGCTGATCGGAAAGGGGCTAGTGACTGGCCAGGTGCATGAGCCGATCCTGACCGCGGAACAACTGGCAACGATGGAAGCTACTCCAGAAAAGGAGCCGTTCGACGGAGACGCTAAAAGGTTCCGCATCGGCGTGGAAGCGATGCGTCTGGGGCTGGCCTACGAATATGATCCGTACTTTGCTCTCTCGATCGCACGCGTCGATCCGCTTCCGCACCAACTCGAGGCAGTCTACGACCACTTCCTGAAGCTCCCCAGAATCCGGTTTCTGCTGGCAGATGACCCCGGCGCCGGAAAGACCATCATGGCCGGCCTGCTCGTGAAGGAGTTGAAAATCCGTGGCCTGATCCGACGAACGCTCATCATCTCACCGGCCAATCTGTGCTTCCAGTGGCAACGGGAAATGAAAGACAAGTTCCGTGAGAATTTCGAAGTGGTCCGTAGTGACATTCTCCGGGCAAATTACGGTTCCAACCCCTGGCAAGATAAAAACCAAGTCGTGACCTCCATCTCTTGGGTTTCCCGGGTCGATGACGCCAAGGAGAGCCTCCTGCGTAGCCAGTGGGATCTGATCATCGTGGACGAAGCCCACAAGATGAGCGCATACAGCGCCGACAAGAAGACGCTGGCCTATCAACTGGGCGAAGCTCTATCGCAGATGACAGACCACTACCTCCTGATGACGGCCACGCCGCATAAGGGCGACCCGGAGAACTTCTGCTTGTTCCTGGAACTCCTAGATCGCGATGTGTACGGCGACGTGAAGAGCCTAGAGGAGGCGATGCGCCGCAATGAGGCGCCATTCTATCTACGAAGGATCAAAGAAGCGCTTGTCTCCTTCCCCGATCCGGACACCGGCAAGTGCAGGGCGCTATTCACACGCCGCACCGTCCGTACCAGTGAATTCGAGATGAACGACGACGAACTCGAATTCTACGACGCGCTCACGAGGTACGTGGAAGATCAGTCGATCAAGGCTTCCGTAGACAATTCCGCGCGAGGCCGAGCATTGGGCTTCACCATGGCCATGCTGCAACGTCGCTTTGCCTCCAGCGTTCGCGCCGTCCGGCTCAGCCTTCAGCGGATGCGCGACAAGCGCGACAAGATTCTGGCCAACCCAGAAGTGTACCGTCAGGAGCAGATCGCCAAAGGCTTGCCCGACGATTTCGACGAACTACCGGAAGAAGAACAGCAGGACATCCTGACGGAGTTGGAGGGGGTGGTGGCCTCGGTGGACCCCGCAGCCCTCAAGACCGAGATTCTCCAACTCAACAAACTAATCGACAAGGCAGTCGATCTGGAGAAGCGCGAAGTCGAATCGAAGCTAGTCAAACTGAAGCTGGTATTAGGCGATCAGGGAGTGTTCGGTGATCGCAACATGAAGTTGCTCCTCTTCACCGAGCACAAAGACACGTTGGACTATTTGGTCGACAAGCTGCGCAACGAGTGGCATCTGTCAGTGACGCAGATTCATGGCGGCATGAAGATCGGCGACCGGGACACGCCCGGAAGCCGCATCTATGCCGAACGTGAATTCCGGGAGGACTGCCAGGTACTGGTGGCCACCGAAGCAGCCGGTGAGGGCATCAACCTCCAGTTCTGTTGGCTGATGATCAACTACGACATCCCCTGGAACCCGGTGCGCTTGGAACAGCGCATGGGCCGCATTCATCGCTACGGGCAAGAGCGCGACTGCCTGATCTTCAACTTCGTCTCCACCAGTACCCGCGAGGGACGCGTCCTCCAGAAGCTGTTCGAGCGGCTCAAGAAAATCGAAGACGACCTGGACCCAAACCGGACCGGCAAGGTTTTCAACGTGCTCGGGGATGTCTTCCCTGCGAATCAGCTGGAGCGCATGCTCCGTGAAATGTATGCACGGAACCTGACCGAGGAGGTGATCAAGAACCGAATCGTCGAACAAGTGGATGAAGACCGCTTCCGGCACATTACCAACTGTACGCTCGAGGGCTGTGAGCTTTCGGTAAGCCTGCATGACGCGGCCCGGCCGTAGTTGGTAACGTCGGTCCAGTCCCGGCAGGGGACGGAGGACCGACGATGGCCACCAAGACACAGCCTCAAGTTCCAAC
>JAPKZC010000776.1 GCA_026394025.1 Candidatus Solibacter sp. | reverse complement strand
GCGTCAGAGAGGGTGACCAGTTCCTTTTCGTTCTCCTTCGGATCTACCTTGATATCGATCACGATTTCGCTGTTCTTACCGCTGGCAGTATCGAGTTTCCAAAGGCCGAAGTTGTCCTCGTAAACGATGGTCTTGCCGTCGGCCGAGATGCTGGGGAAGAAGAGGTTGCCGTCGCCATGGTTGGTGACCCGTGTCTCCTTACCGCCCTTGTCGGAGATCTTCCAGATGTTGTTGACGCTTTTCATGATTTCCGGCCCGCCGAACTTGAGGCCTTTTTCGTTGTCGAGCTGATTGGAGACGTAGAAGATCTCCCCGTTGCGGGCGTACATGGGCCAACTGCGGTTGCCCTTGTAGTCTTCGCCGCCGAGTTTGGTGAACTTCTTGCCGGCCACTTCCATCACCCAAAGGTCGGCCGCATAGCTGCCGCGATAGTGTTTGCGCGACCAGGTGGCCGGGTGCCGGGTGAAGGCCATCTTGGAGCCGTCGGCCGAGTAACTGGCCCAGGCGCCCCAATCGGTGGCGATGGGCCGCTCGATACCGCCCGCCACGGCAATCTCCCAAAGCGTGGCCACGCTGGGGAAGACGCCGTTACCACGCCCCGAGGTGAAGATGACGCTCTTGCCGTCCGGCGCCCAGTTCACCATGTTGTCATCCGCGCTGTGGAACGTGAGCTGCCGGGGCTTGCCGCCGGTCGCGGGAATCACGTAAACGTCGTAGTTGCCCTCGCGATTGGAAGAGAAAGCGATCCAGTTGCCATCCGGCGAAAAGCGCGGAAAGACGTCTCGCGCCTGATTATCGGTAAGCCGCTGCACGCCGGAGCCGTTCTCGTTGGCGATCCACAAATCGCCCAGATAGCTGAAGGCCACCTTTCCGTTCGAATACGTGGGGTGGCGGAGCAGTTTCACCTGCGCTTGCGATAGCGTAGGCAGAAGCAGCGCGACGGCCAGGAAGAACGCTTTTCGAATCATGCAAACCTCCGCGGAGTAAGGGATACAGCGATCTTAAACGCTGGCGGTGGCGAAGGCAACCGGTGGCCGGGTAACCCGAACCAGCCGGCCTCACCCCCGGCTCTGCTTCCACTTAGCCAGTAACTGGGCTTCACTCGGCGGCGCAGGTCCCGCCAGCTTCGCTCGGCCGCCATCGGGCTGCGCCTTGTACCAGCGTAAGGTATCGGCCGCCGTTTCGGCGCATGGGCGGAACTTCAGGCCGGCCTTGACCGCGCGGGCATTTTTCCACGTGTGAAAGCCGCGGGTGTCACCCATAAACGGCGCCCAGATGGGGAAAACGTCGGGGCGCTCGCGATGGATCCAGTCGCCCGGAACCCAGGTGAGGGAGTGGCCGGCGGTGGTGGCCTTCCGGCAGACCTGCAGAAGGTCGCCCCAGGCCAGGCCGGTCCTTGGGACCGGCCGCGTTGAATGTACCCATGGTCCCCCGCTCGATGAGGGTGATGAGCCACACGCCGAGGTCGCGCACGTCGATAATCTGGACGGGGTCTGAAGGCGCGCCGGGCGCGAGCACCTCGCCGCCGCGATCGATGCGGACCGGCCAGTAGGTGAAGCGTCCACTGGGATCATCGGGGCCCACGATGTAACCGGG
>JAPKZC010000031.1 GCA_026394025.1 Candidatus Solibacter sp. | reverse complement strand
GCGCGGCGGCAGTTACCTGAGCCCGCGCCTCCTCACACGCCTGGTCGATGATTTCCGCATGCAGGGCCATGGACCCACCCGGCAGCCCCGCTTCGGCACCCTCACCAAACGCGAACGCGAGATTCTCAAAATGCTGGCCGAAGGCAAATCCGTCAAAGACATCGCCGGCACCTTCGAACTCAGCGTGAAAACCGTCGAGGCCCACAAATTCAACTTGATGCGCAAACTCGATATCCACAATAAGGCGCAACTGGTCCAGTACGCCATTCAGAAAAAGGTCATTCGCCTCCAGGAACCAGTCTTCGGATGATCGCGTGTTCTTCCAAGCACATGTGTCCAATATGACACGTCATTTAGAATACATAAGGCACTTGTTTTCAATTACGTGCAGTCTGGTCACCTTCCTGCATCTTGCCTCCGCGTGGTACGGAGGATCCGACGATGCTCAAAGTCCAAGATCAGTACAAAGACCAGTTCAAAGATCAGTTCAAGAAGATCGCGGCGCTTACCGGTGTCATGCTGATGGCTACCGCTGAGGCCTTGGCCCAGGACAAATCCTCACGGCCCGCCCGCCGCATTGTGGTCAGCATTCCAGACCGCAAGCTCGCCGTGCTCGAAGGCGGCCACATCGTTCGTGTCTTCGAAACCGCGGTCGGTGCTCCGAAGTCGCCTAGTCCCACTGGCGCCTACCAGATCGTCAACAGCATCGCCGACCCTACCTGGTACACCAAAGGCAAGATCGTGCCCCCCGGCAAATGCAATCCGCTCGGCACTCGGTGGCTCGGCTTGAGCCGCAAGGGCTACGGCATTCACGGCACCAACCGCCCCGATTCCATCGGTCGCAACGCTTCCCACGGCTGCATCCGCATGCGCAATCGCGAAGTCGAAGAGCTCTTCAGAATGGTCGCCGTCGGCGACCAGGTGGAACTCTACGACCAACGCAATCCCGAACTCGCGCGCCTCTTCGGAACGCCGTCGCTCGTTTCCGTCGCCACCGATTCCGCCGGTCAGTAAGGGGATACCACCATGGAAAACCTCATCGCATGGCTTCTGATGGCGGCCGTCTCACTACCCATTTCTTTCCTGGCCGCGCGCGCCTGCCTGCGCGGCGTCATCCGCCTGCTCCAACTGCCCGACCTGCCCCATCGTCCCCGCTAACCTCCCGATTCCGGATCGTCTTATCCTGATAGTGAGGCGATCATGAATTCCCTTGCCAAAATCCTCGTGCCCGTCGATTTCTCCGAGCGCTCCGCCCTTGCTGTGCGCTATGCCCGCGAACTCGCCCTCCACTTCCATTCCGAACTCATCCTGGTCCATGTCCTGGCGCCCTTGCACTCCGAATTCGGCGCCATGCAGATCACCGGCTCCATGTTGGTGGATGTCTACCGCTCGCGTGCCGACCAGGCCGAACGCGACCTCAACGCCTTCGAACCTGAGGCACTCGCCGGGCTCAACGTGCGTCGCCTCCTGCTCCATGGCGACCCCGCCTCGAAAATCGTCGAGTTTGCCCGCGAGGAACACATCGACCTCATCACCATGCCAACCCACGGATACGGACCCTTCCGCCGCTTCATCCTCGGATCCAATACCGCCAAGGTCCTGCACGACGCCGATTGTCCGGTCTGGACCGGTGTCCACCTCGAAGAAGCGCGCCCCGTCGACGCCCCCTTCAGTAAGATCCTGTGTGCCGTGGACCTCGGCCCGCAGAGCGCCCGCGCGCTCGCCTGGGCTTCCTGGCTCCAGCAGGAATTCCACGGGCACCTCACCCTGATCCACGCCATCGCCGCCCACTCCGGGTCCATCGAAGAACCCGACCTCAGTTGGCGCACCGGTATTCGCGAGATCGCCGAAGAAGAACTGCTCCGCCTCCAGCGCGAAATCGGCGCCGACGCGGACCTCCTGCTCGAAGCCGGTGATCCCGCGCGTATCATCTGTTCCGCGGCTGCCCGCGTCGGCGCCGGCACCGTCATCATCGGCCGAGGCAGCGCCGCCGGCGATTTCGGCCGCCTCCGCACTAACTCCTACGCCATCATCCGCCAGTCCCCCTGCCCCGTAGTCAGCGTCTAGACCGGTGGCACAGACCATCGCCCTTTGTGGTCTGTCAGTCGCACGATCACGGCTGCTTGACGCACTGCCCCGGACCAACACCTTCCCCACCGTGATAAATTGCAGGAAGTGACTCCCCGCACTCTGTACCAGGTTCTCGAAGAAACCGCGCGCGTCCACGGCGACGCCCCCGCCCTCCGCCAACCCGCGCCCGACGGCTCCTACGTCGTCTATTCCTGGAACCAGTACCGGCGTGCCGCCGAGGAGATCGCCGCCGGGTTGCGCTCGCTCGGCATCGCCAAAGGCGATATCGTCGCCCTCAATTCCGAAACCCGCCTTGAGTTCTACCTGGCCGATCTCGGCATCCTCACCAACGGCTCCATCGCCGCCGCCATGTACCCCAGCTACCCGACCCCCGATCTGGTGCGCACTATTCGATCCTCCGGCGCCCGCGCCGTCTTCGTCGAGGATCCGAAGACGCTCCAGCCCCTGCGTGCCGCACCCGCCGAACATTGGATCCTGCTCACCGGCGAAGCCGAAGGCGCCATCACCCTCGATGCGCTGCGCGCCTACGGCCGCCACGCTCTCGCCAGCGACGCGGATCTGCTCGCCCGCATACGCAGCGGCGTCTCCCCCTCCGACCACGCCATCCTTTACCTCACCAGCGGCGCTACCGGCGAACCCAAGATGGCCCTCGTTACCCACCAGTCTGTGGTCGCCAACATCGATATGGGCCCCGCCGTATTGCCCATCGGACCGGAGGATTCCACCGTCGTCTTTCTGCCGTCCGCCCACATCGCGCAGCGCGTTGTCATGGAGTTTCTTCCTCTGCGCTGCGGCATGCCCGTCACTTTCTTTGAGAGCCTTCTCAAGCTGCCCCAGGACATCCGTAAAGTGCGCCCCACCATCCTGCTCGCCCCGCCGCGCATGTGGGAGCGGATCTATTCCACCATCTGCACCGAACTTCGTAAGCGCCCCGCTGCCATCCGCAAGGCCTTTTACGGCGCCCTCGGCCTGGGACTCGCCGCCGCCCGGTACCGCCGCGCGGGCAAGCCTGTCCCCATGCGCATCCGCGCCCCGCTGGCCCTCGCTGACCGCATCTTCTTCCGCAAAGTGCGCGCCCGCTTCGGAGGCCGCCTGCGTGTCGCCGCCAGCGGGGCCGCCCCCCTCAGCAAAGACCTCGCCGAGTTTTACGAAGCCATCGGCATGCCCATCAGTGAAGGCTACGGCCTCACCGAGGGCGGCGTGGTTTCGCTCAATCCGCTCGATCGCCCCAAGCCCGGCAGCATCGGCAGGCCCCTGGCCGGCGTCGAGGTCACCTTTAGCGACGATAACGAGATCCTCGTCAGGAGTCCCTGCCTCTTTTCTGGTTACCTCAACGACCCCGTCACTACCGCCGAAGTGCTCCGCGACGGCCGCCTGCACACCGGTGACCTCGGCCACGCCGATAGCGACGGCTACGTCTTCATCACCGGACGCAAGAAAGAGCTGATCGTCTCCTCCACCGGCAAGAAGATCTATCCCTCCCGCGTCGAGAGTCTCTTCAAGATGGAGCCCCTCATCAGCCAGGTGCTACTGATTGGCGACCGCCTCCCCTACCTCACCGCCCTCTTCACCATCAACCCTACCGCCGCCGAATCCCTCAAAGGCATGGAGCCGTGGAAAGGCCGCCCTTCCGCCGAGGTCTCTCAAGCGCCGCCCGTGCTCGCCGAGATCCGTAAGGCGGTGGCTCGCGTCAACCGACAGCTCGCCCCCTTCGAACAGGTGCGCCGCCACCGTATCCTGGGCCGCGATTTCTCCATCGAGCACGGCGAACTCACCGCCACCATGAAGGTCCGCCGCACCCGCGCCATCGAGAACTTCCGCGACAGCATCGGCGAGCTCTACGCTGGCCGGGAATAGGGTGGGCCGGACCCCCTGGTCCGCGCGGGTCGCCTTGGACCCACGTCCCTGCTGCCTGCTAAATCATGAACTCTTCGACCGCATTGCCGCCGCGCGCGCCAAGGCCGCACAGGCCGTGCGCTACCGTCTGGCGATGCTGGAGCGCCGCTTACGCCAGCAGGGCATCGATCGCACGCTCGGCACGCTCCACCGGCGTATCGGCCGCGGACTCCAGCAGACCGACGAGCACGAGTCCGCAGTGCATGCGCGCCGCTATTGAAAGCCGCGAACGGGCGTGGCGCGTCGCTCGAAGCGCGCGTCCGCCAGCCCTCGCCTGACCGCCGACCGCCGCCTGGAGGTTGCTCACCACGCCGCCCTGCAACTCCCGCGCACGCGTCTGGCCGGCGACCGCGGCAAGCTCGACAAGTTCGCACCCAAACTCTCGCAACTCAGCCCGCTACGCGTGCTGGAGCGCGGCCATGCCATCGTGTCGAACCAAGCCGGAGTGGTGACCGACGACGACGACGCGCCGCCCGAATCGTGCATCCACCTACGCCTCCACCAGGGCGCGCTGGACGCCGTGGTGGAAACCTCCGACTCGCGAAACGCTCGGCGGTCGTTGACCTCGGGACGGCGGGCTTCACCGAGGCCACCTCGAATCGTTGGCCTTGCGCATTCATCACGCCGGCCATGACAATCACCAGGGCGACCGCTGAGCGTCTCATGCCAGGGGTGGCGCGTTCCATCCTGGAAACGTTGATCCGTCGCGGCCTTACCCCTCGAGCAGCGCCGCCACGTGCGCCGCCGATGCCGAGGCGAGCCCTGCGAGGTTGTATCCGCCTTCCAGCATGGAAACCACCCGTCCGTTGATTCCCATCACGGCGCGGGTGAGGTCGGCGAAATCCTCGTCGGTCAGTGTGAAGCGGCCTAGCGGGTCGTCCACGCGGGAATCGAAACCCGCCGAAATCAGCACCAGGTCGGGCTGAAAACGCGCCGCCGCGGGCAGCAAGTGGTTCTCCACCGCACCCAGGATCTCGCGGCGTCCCGACCCCGCCGGGAACGGGAAGTTCATCGTGGTGCCCTCGCCTGGGCCTTCGCCGGTCTCGTCGACGCGCCCGGTTCCAGGATAGAGGGGCCACTGGTGGGTACTGAAGAAAAACACCGATGGGTCGCGGTAAAAGATGTCCTGCGTACCGTTGCCGTGATGCACGTCCCAATCCACGATGAGCACGCGCGACACGCCATGTTTGCTCTGCGCATAGCGCGCCGCGATGGCGACGTTGTTGAAGAAGCAGAACCCCATCCCCCGCGCCGCATTGGCATGATGCCCGGGAGGCCGCACGGCGCAGAAGGCGTTGCGCGTGCGGTCTGCGAGCACGGCATCCACCGCATTCAGCACGCCGCCCGCCGCGCGCGCCGCCACCCGCCACGAACTCGGAGTGATGTCGGTATCGCCGGTACTCAGGTACGGCCGCCCGGACTCCACATCGCGCCGCGCCGTCTTCAGGTACTCCGCAGTGTGGCAAAGCAGCAGCTCGTTTTCGGTAGCATCGCGCGCCTCCAGGCGGAGCATCCGGTCGCGCAGGCCCGCGCTCTTGAGCCCCTCCATGACCGCGTCATACCGTTCCGGACTCTCCGGATGCGCCCGCCCTGCCAGGTGGTCTCGACAGATGGCGTCTGCCATCAAAGCGGTCGTCATACTCCCCTCCCGGCGCCCCACAGGTCCACGTGCAACTGCGGGCTGAAGCGGAAGCCCTCCGCCTTGCAGACCTCGGCCAACCACACACCACGCTCCCGCAGGCGCTCGATGTCGACGCCTTCCGGCATCAGGATGACACGCTCCCGGCCCGCATTCAACATCCGGCGCGAAAACCGTCCCCGCCGTCCCGATAGTGATATGCATACCGCGTTGGCGCAGCCGGCTGGTGAGGGCGACGATGTCCGGTGCCCGCAGTTCCGCGCGTCGGCGACTACGGGACCAGATTCAGGAGGAGTCCGCCCGGGACACCATCTTCTCCTGTCCGGGGTCAGATGGTCGGCAGGATCCGGACTTCTAAGGTCCGACCGTGACTCCTCGCGGGTTGGGCACGTCGGGCGCCGGAGGCCAATGTCCGAGTTGCGTGAGCACAGCGAGATTATCCCAAGTAACCCAAAATTCGGAGATCTTCCCGTCAGCCATCCGAAACACGCCGCTGATGTCCAACTCGAATCGCTTCTCCGACGGCGGAATGGGACCCCACTGTCCGGTGTGCGTGCCGGCGTATGTACAATAGACCGCGACGTACTCTCCCTCGGCCACCAGGAATCGCGAGCTGACTCGCCCGTCGGGCACTGCCGCCCAATCGTCTTGAAGAAACTTCTTAAAGTCTTCGCGGCTGCGGATCTGCACCCAGGGCGTCGCTTGGCAGTGGCGGACGAAATCCGGCGCCACCAGATCGTCGAAGAGGTCCAGACGCCGGTTAGTCTGGGCCTCCCCGAACCGCTGCACGACGGACTTGTTCTGTTCCTCCAGATGTCCCATAGCTACTGATGTTATCTCTATTACTGGCCGGCCGGCGCGAGGATCCGGCCCTGGCATTCGCCTACTCCGGTGACTGGATTCAAGGAAACATGCCAATCGGCATGCATTCCTTCCACCCTGCCTCCGGAGCCATACGCCACGTCGTGGAAGGAGGAACGCACGACACCCGCGGTGATCATCCGGGTGCCCGTAAAGGCTCCCTCCCAGACTTCTCCAGTCTTAATCCCCTGGATTGGTCCGAGTCCTTTTCCAGTGACCTCCAACCGGAGGGTACCCCACATTACTCCGGATGCGGGGTCAACTTCCCGCCAGCCCTCGAAATCGCCGTTCACGACGACCACCTGCTCTCCGGTAAACCGGGAGTCCGTAGCCTGCACGTGGTACAACAACTTCATCCCTCGGAGACGGACGATCCTAGTTCCGGCCGTGCACGGTGGTCCATTAGGCCACAGGCCGGTGGGTTCGCCGCCAGAGCAACTGATCGTACCGAACTCGAGCGGGGGACCAGGAGCCGCCGCCTCGGTTCCGCTGAATATCCCGAAGATCGCCTGGCCTAGCGCGTAACCCGCCGGTAGCAAGGCGAGCATGAGAACAATCACTGTCATCCGTAACTTCATGGTGGACCTCCGGGTCTACCGTACGCCCGGCGGCCCGATTCGGCAAGCGACAAGCTCCGCCAATCGGGGAATGGCACACCTTGTCGCTCTTGTCATTTCCCGGGTCTATAATCAGTTTCGGATGGAAGATTCCGAATCCGTGCGGCTGAATTCCTGGAAGGAGATCGCGGCGCACCTGGGCGTCTCGGTGAGAACAGCCGAGCGACGGGAGAAGACGGAGCAACTGCCGGCGCGGCGGCACCGGCATGCGGCATTGAGTTCGGGCTTTGCCTACCGGTCGGAGTTGGACGCCTGGTGGGACAATCGTCCGCGCCTCCGGGAGCCTGGTCCTGAGTCCGCGTCGGCACCGCCGTCCATCGCCGTCCTGCCGTTCGCCAACCTGGACCGGGACGAGCAAAACGAGATTTTCAGCGACGGGCTCACGGAGGAACTCATCAACGCGCTGGCTCAAGTGGAGGGACTTCAAGTTGTCGCCCGTACTTCGGTGTTCCACTTCAAGGGAAAGACCGGCGACGCACGCGCGATCGGCGCGCGCCTGGGCGCCCGGACGCTCGTGGAGGGCAGCGTGCGCCGGGCGGACGACCGCCTACGGATCACGGCGCAACTCATCAACGCCGCGGATGGCTGCCACCTTTGGTCCCAGCGCTTCGACCGCCGCGCTGGTGACGTGTTCGAGATTCAGGAAGAAATCGCGCAATCCATCGTGGCGGCTCTGCGGGTGAAACTCACGGGGCACACGCTCATCCGGCAACACGGCAGGGACTTCGAAGCATTCGCTTTGTACCTGGAAGGCCGCTACCACTGGAACAAGAGAACCGGCCAGGGGATATCGAAGGCCATCGAGTGTTTCGAGCGCGCGCTCGCCAGGGACGCCACCATGGCGCCTGCCTGGACGGGACTGGCGGACTGCTATTCGATGATGGCTGCCATTTTCGGGATGCCGACCGGAGACGCGTTGCAGAAAGCCAGGATTGCCGCACAGAACGCGCTGAAAATCGACGAAACCCTGGCCGAGGCCCACTCCTCCCTCGCCTGCCTTTCCGCCATTCATGACTACAACTGGCGGGGGGCGGAGGCCTCATTCCTTCGGGTGTTCGCACTGAATCCGAATCACGCCTACGCCCACGTTCTCTACGCGGCTTTGGTTCTGGGCCCAAACGGACGCCATGCCGAGGCGCACGCCCACATGCGACGCGCGAGAGAACTCGACCCGATCTCGACTGTCGTGTTCGGCGCCGAAGGTGCGGAATGCGTGATGTTGAGGCGTTACGATGAGGCGATCGCCGCCTGCCGGCGGGCGTTGGAGCTTGATCCGGGCTACCCGTGGGCACACCGGTGGAGGGGCGAGGTCTGCCTTCTACAAGGGCGGTACGACGAGGCCATTAGCTCGTTTTCAAACATCGATTCGCCGGCCTTTGCGGCGGGGATGCTCGGTTACTGCCATGCCCAGAGTGGCCGGGCACCCGAAGCCAGACGCCTCCTGCAGCAGTTGGAGAATATGGGCAGCCCGAGGCTATCCTGCCAAATCGCCGTCCTGCATCTTGGCCTCGGCGAGCACGACGCGGCATTCGACTGGTTGCACAAGGCTTGCTCCGCGCACAACCTGGGGATCCACTGGCTCAAGGTCGAACCAATCTGGGACGTCCTGCGGCCCGACCAGCGATTCACGGACGTGCTGAAGCGCATGGATCTGGCAGACTAGATCTTCTGCTGTCGATGCAAGCAGCCGTGTGAGTGGCGTGACCCGAGCGGAAATGAGCAGGAGTGAGATTCCGGCTCGACTCCG
>JAPKZC010000949.1 GCA_026394025.1 Candidatus Solibacter sp. | reverse complement strand
GGCCTGAAAAGGATCGTCCACCACCGCGAACGACGGCAGATAGTTGTAATGGACCCCAAAAGTTGGACAAAGAAGGGCTTTTCTTAGATGGTGGGCGGCATTGAATATAGAGGAGAGTCTATGCCCCAAAACGCGTAAAAGTCACCCGCCCAGCCTGAAGGCCAGAGTCGCTGTCGAGGCCAACAAGGCGCACAAGACAACCGCCCAGATCGCGCAGATGTTCGGCGTCCACCCGACCCAGGTCGGGGGCTGGAAGAAGCAGGCGCTGGCCGGCTTGCCGGATGTGTTCGGCAACGGCCGTGAGCAGATGCGCCAGCAGGCCGACGCCGAGAAGGACGAACTCTACAAGCAGATCGGCCAACTGAAAGTGGAGTTGGACTTTCTCAAAAAAAGAGCTGGCCTTATCAATTGAAGATCGCCGCCTATGGATCGATCCACAACATCCGCGTCTGACCGCAGTGCGGACTGCTCGGCGTGCCGCGCTCGACCTACTATTACCAGCCGCAGTTGGAGACCGCGGAGAACCTGCGGCTGCTCCGGCGGAGGACGAACTGTATTTGGAATGCCCGTTCTTCGGCAGCCGCCGGATGGCATTCATGCTGGAAGTCAACCGCAAACGGATGCAGCGGCTGATGCGCACCGCCGGCATCGAAGCCCACTACCCCGAACCGACGTTGAGCCGTCCGGCGCCGGGCCACGAGATCTATCCGTACCTGCTGCGGGGTGTCTCCATCGAACGGCTCAACCAAGTATGGAGCACCGATATTACCTACATTCCGATGCGTGGCGGCTTCCTCTATTTGGTGGCGGTCATGGCTTGGTACAGCCGCTTCGTGCTCAGTTGGGAACTGTCCAATACGATGGAAACCGGCTTCCGCCTGGCGGCGCTGGAAGCGGCATTCCGCTTCGGCCAGCCCGAGATCTGGAACTCCGATCAGGGCTCGCAATTCACCTCGGCCGATTTTCTGGCGCCGCTGAAGAAGCGCGGCATCTCGATCAGTATGGATGGGCGCGGCCGAGCCCTGGACAACGTTTAAATCGAGCGCCTGTGGCGCAGCCTGAAGTACGAACTCATCTACCCAGGCGACTTCGCCAGTGGGGCCGACTTGTTCCCGGCGCTGGACCGCTACTTCCACTTCTACAACTACCACCGCCCGCCTCAGGCGCTCGGCTACCGCACGCCAGCAGTCCTCTTCCCGCACCCGTCAATCCGGAAGAGGTCATCGCCAGAATGGGGCGCTGCCCGGGCTCAGCCCCTGCGACCCGGGAAAACCTTCCTAAGAAGAAGGGATTTGAGGGTGCCGTGGCCCTCCCGTTGGCGGGGACTGAGCTATACACGTTGTTCGGGTGCTTGTCGCGCCCTCGGGTTACATTTTCAATTGACCCAACCGAGACCGATTTGGGTTACATCGTTGAATGAGTTGACAAGCCTTCTGTCCGGGTTTTCTGGCTGGACGGTTTGCGCCATACTTGCACACTTGGCAGTTTAGCCAAATGGAGGTATATTGATGGTGATGGATCCCCGGACCCTTGCCCGCTATGAAACCCGCGCCCAGGTTTTCAAAGCGCTGGCCCACCCCTCCCGCCTGCTGATTGTCGATGAACTCATGCAGTCGGCACGGTGTGTCTGCGAATTGACGGCGCTGGTTGGTTCAGACATGTCCACGGTGTCCAAGCACCTGTCGGTGCTGAAGGCCGCCGGCGTGGTTGCGGACGAGCGCCGCGGGGCGCAGATCTGGTATCGCCTGCGCATGAAGTGCGTCACCAGGTTTTTCGGGGTAATTCACAGAGGAAAGGAAAGGAAGAGACATGAACATCCAACCCAAGACCAATTCAGGAAATACAGACCTGATGTTCTGCTGCTCGGGGGCCGCCGACACCGCCGAGATTGGCGATCGCGCGGTCCGGTTACTCCACAAGGCGGGCGACGCCAAGATGTTTTGCCTGGCGGGCATTGCCGGAAAGGTGGAGTTGATCGAGGTCAATACCCGCGGGGCCGACCGCCTCCTGGTGGTGGACGGCTGCGACAGCGACTGCGCGAAGAAGACCATGGAACTCGGCGGTTTCACCGGGTTCATCCACCTGCGGGTGAGTGACCTCGGGATGGAGAAGGGCAAGTCGCCGGTTACCGAAGAACGGATCGGCACGGTGGCGTCGAAGCTGCGCGAAGTGCTCGGCAGGCCTTGACTGCAGGTCCTTATTCGGATATCGTTAATCGACGAATGACTATCAAGAACCAATCTGTTCCCGACCCTCTGTGCTGTTCCGAGATCGAACCGGCGGTGCAGGAGGATTTCCTGGGGCTCGAAGGGCCCCAGGCCGACGCAGAACTCGCCAAACTCGCCAAGGCCCTCGGTCACCCGGCCCGGGTGCGTATCCTGCGCATGTTGGCGCGAAACCCAGCGAGGGTTTGCAGCCAGATTGTTGGAGAACTTCCGCTGGCCCAATCGACGGTCTCCGAGCACCTCAGAATCCTCAAGGATGCGGGATTGATCCGCAGCACTCAGGATGGTTCCCGAGTTGGCTACTGCATCGATAACAACATGCTGCGAAGACTCAAGGCATTGACCGCAATTATTTGATCGTTGTTCGACGAACAACGGAAGGAGTTATTGATTCATCATGAAAAAACTGCAAGTGTTTGATCCCCCTATGTGCTGTTCCACGGGAGTCTGCGGACCGAGTGTGGATCCGGCCCTGGTTGCTTTCTCGTCCGACCTTCACTGGCTGGCCAACCAACGCATCGCCGTCGAACGTTACAACCTGGCGCAGGAGCCGCAGGCTTTCGCCGCTAGTGAAGTGGTCAAATCGGCGCTTCGGGAGTTTGGCAACGAATGCCTGCCGTTGATCCTCCTGGACGGCGAAATTCTCAGCAAGGGCTGTTACCCCAAGCGCGGCGAGTTGGCCCGATTGACGGGCGTGGACCCCAACGCGGCAGAACTCCCGGTGCTGAATCAGCGCTGTTGCGGTTAAGCACGGAGATATGTCCCGGCGATGACCTTCGAAGCGACAGCCGACCT
Source organism: Candidatus Solibacter sp. (assembly GCA_026394025.1). GTDB lineage: Bacteria > Acidobacteriota > Terriglobia > Bryobacterales > Bryobacteraceae > Solibacter. The sequence goes on along the minus strand of JAPKZC010000949.1, from coordinate 5,900 downwards.
ATTGCAGCACCCGACGCGTATTCTTTTCTTCACCGGAAAAGGCGGTGTCGGCAAGACGTCTGTGGCGTGTGCGGCGGCCGTGGACCTGACCGCCCGCGGCAAGTGGGTGCTCCTCGTGAGTACCGACCCCGCGTCTAATCTCGACGAGGTGCTTGGCGTGCGCCTGTCCGGCCAGCCCACTGCAATCCCCGGCGCCAACGGCCTGTTTGCGCTCAACATTGATCCGGAGGCTGCTGCCCAGGCATACCGTGACCGCGTAGTCGGGCCATATCGCGGAGTCTTGCCCGATGCCGCCATCCGTAGCATGGAAGAACAAATGTCCGGCGCCTGCCCGCCGCCTGGAGCGGATTCATCGCTGGGAACACCACCGGCACCTCGTGCCTGGGCCCGTTGTCCGGCCTGGAAACCCAGAAGTCCCTGTACGATTCCAGCCTGCGGGCACTCACCGACGCGTCCGCTACCACGCTGGTACTGGTGAGCCGGCCGGAGCGCTCCGCGCTTGCCGAAGCGGAGCGAACGAGGGCGGAACTGCTGGACATGGGCGTCTCCAACCAGTGCCTGCTTCTGAACGGCGTGTTTTTCGCACGGGACCGCACGGATGGCGCCGCCTGCACACTTGAAGCGCGCGGCCAGAGCGCGCTCGCCGCCATGCCCCAGGCTCTCGCCGGCCTGCCCCGAATCCAGGTGGCGCTGCTTCCGTACGCGCCCATGGGCGTGGAGAACCTACGCGGCGTCTTCGGTAGCGCGCCTCCGCCTCGCGCGACTCCACCACACCCTCGCTCTCCGGCCGAGGATTCCGGGCTGACACTTTCCGCACTGATCGACGACTTGGAGAGAATGGGGCACGGCGTAATCATGACGATGGGAAAAGGCGGTGTCGGCAAGACCACCGTCGCCGCAGCCATCGGCATCGAACTGGCTCACCGCGGGCACGACGTGTCTCTCAGCACCACTGATCCGGCTGCCCACCTGGCCGCCACCCTGGGGGAGGCCGTTCCGCATCTTGCGGTAAGCCGCATCGATCCCGCCCTGGAGACCCGCCAATACTCCGCCGCCGTGATGGCCAAGGCTGCGCCGCAACTTGAAGCGCAGGGCATGGCCTTGCTGGAGGAGGACCTGCGCTCGCCCTGTACCGAAGAGATCGCCGTTTTCAGCGCCTTCGCGCGCACCGTCGCCGAAGGCGCGCAGGGCTTCGTCGTGTTGGACACCGCGCCGACCGGGCACACCATTCTGCTGCTGGACGCCGCCGAAGCCTATCACCGCGACGTGACCCGCACCATGAGCGATGTGCCCGACGCGGTGCGCCAACTTCTGCCGCGCCTTCGCGACCCCGCGTTCACTCACGTTCTGCTGGTCACCTTGCCGGAGGCGACTCCCGTGCACGAAGCGGCGCGTTTGCAGGACGACCTACAGCGCGCCGGCATCCAGCCCTATGCCTGGGTAGTCAACCAGAGTTTCGCGGGCGGCGTTTTCCGCGATCCGGTACTGGTGGAGCGTGGCTCGCGCGAGGCTCCGTACATCGACGAGGTGCGCGACCGCCTGGCAACCCGGTTCACGGTGATCCCCTGGAAACCGGAGGCGCCTGTCGGCCCCGAACTCCTGCGCGAACTGGCCGGCGCTTCACCGGCACTTCAGGGAACTTCGAAAGGCTGAAAACACATATGGCGACATCCACAACTCCCCGCCTCTCTTTTCTGGACCGGTATCTCACCCTCTGGATTTTCGCCGCGATGGCGGCCGGCGTCTGCCTCGGCTACCTCGTCCCCGGCGTCGTGCCGTTTCTGGATCGCTTCAGCGTCGGCACCACATCCATTCCCATTGCCGTCGGCCTGATCCTCATGATGTATCCGCCGCTGGCCAAGGTGAAATACGAAGAGCTGGGACGCGTCTTCCAGCACCGCCGCATCCTGCTGCTTTCGCTGCTCCAGAATTGGGTGGTTGGACCGATCCTGATGTTCGTGTTGGCGGTGCTCCTGCTCCGCGACAAGCCCGAGTATATGACGGGCCTGATTCTGATCGGCCTGGCCCGCTGTATCGCCATGGTGATTGTCTGGAACGATCTGGCCCGCGGCGACCGTGAGTACGCCGCCGGCCTGGTGGCGCTCAACTCCATTTTCCAGGTGCTGTTCTTCTCCGTCTACTCGTACTTCTTCCTGGCCACCGTTCCCCGCTGGTTGGGCCTCCGCGCGGTCGAGGTGGATATTTCCATGGCGGCGATTGCGCAGAGCGTCTTCATTTATCTCGGCATCCCGTTTCTGGCCGGCATGCTCACCCGTTTCGCGCTCCAAAGAGCTCGGGGCCGCGAGTGGTACGAGAAGAAGTTCATCCCCAAAATCAGTCCGATTACCTTGATCGCTTTGTTGTTCACCATTGTGGTGATGTTCTCCCTGAAGGGAGAGATGATCGTGCAACTGCCGTTCCACGTGATCCGCGTGGCCATCCCGCTGACCATGTACTTCGTGCTCATGTTCTTCGTTTCGTTCTGGATGAGCAAGAGGGTGGGCGCCAACTATGCGGAGGCAACCACGCTCAGCTTCACCGCATCGTCCAACAATTTCGAACTCGCCATCGCCGTGGCCATTGCCACTTTCGGCATCCACCATGGGGCCGCCTTCGCCGCCGTCATCGGCCCGCTGGTTGAAGTCCCGGTACTCATTTCCCTGGTAAATGTCGCACTCTGGTTGCAGCGCAAGTGGTTTTTGGAGAAGTTATGAAAACCAAGGTCCTCATTCTTTGCACCGGCAACTCCGCCCGCAGCCAGATGGCCGAGGGTCTGCTTCGCCACATGGCCGCTGACCGGTTGGAGGTGCACAGCGCCGGGACGCGCCCCGGCAGTGTGAGGCCGGAAGCCATCGCGGTGCTCGCCGAACTCGGCATCGATATCCGGAGCCACTGGTCCAAGCACGTCGATGACTTCGCCGGCCAGTCCTTCGACTACGTCATCACCGTGTGTGACCATGCGAAAGAGAGTTGCCCCGTGTTCCCGGTGCAGACCCGGCGAATTCACTGGAGCTTTGAAGATCCGGCAGCCGCCACCGGCGACGAACCGCACCGGCTTGCCGAGTTCCGCAGGATCCGCGAGCAGATCTCACAGCGGCTGAGCGAATTCGTAGATAGCCTCTAACGAGCACGACAGACCACGAAAGGCGATGGTCCGTCGCACCTGGTCAGCGCCCCCATTCGGCCGCGGCGAATTTCAGGTACTGTTCCCAGTCGTAGGCCGTCACGTCGTGCTTTCCCGCGCGGATGTGGTACCGCACGTGATCGCCCACCGGCTGATGCAGCCCGGGCATCTCCATGGTGCCGATGCCCTTCTTGCCGAACAATCCCCAAACCGGCGAGGCGTTGGCCGCTCCCAGGAACTCGCCCCGCGGATCGCTCCACCGGTCCTCTTCCGCGCTCGCCACGTATAGCCCGCGCGGCGCAATCAGGCTCAGCAGCAGGTGCGAATCGAACGGCATTTCGTCCTCGCGCGCACTGTACTTCTTGAAATTGCCGTCGAACCAGTGGGGGAAGCGGGTATTCAGGTCCTTGGTCCGCTCCCCGTAGTTGCGCCGGCTGATGGCCGCACCGCCCTCGCCGCTTTCGTTGGCAATGACGATCGAAAACCGGGTATCCTGCGCGCCCGCCCACAATGCCGTTTTGCCCAGCCGCGAGTGTCCGAACAACGCCACGCGCTTGCCATCCACGTCCTTATCCTTCTCCAGGTAATCCATCGCACGGCTGGCCGCCCACCCCCACGCCGCGATGGCGCCCCATTCGTCCGCCGCCGGCTCGCTTTGCCCGGGCTTTAGAAACAGCGGACGAATCCCGTGCTTCATCCCGCCAACGAAATCCGGTTCAATGTCGTTGTAATCCACGGTCGCCAGCCCATACCCCGCCGCCAGGATCTTCTCCACCTGCCACCGCGGCGCGGTCGAGCCTCGCGAACCCTGGGGCGCAGACTCTTTCACGCCGCGCACCCACTGTTGCCCAAGCGGGACGCCGGCGTCGATCGCCACCGTGTGAATGGCTGAGAAATTCAAACCCAGGAACACCGGCACGGCCTTTTTCGCCCCCGCGGGCAGATAGATCAGCAGGTCCATCTTCGGCCCCCCGCGCGTTTCGCCGAAGAACACCGTCACCAGCTTGCGATCCGCCTTGCCGCCCAGCGCGCCGTTTTCCAGGGCTTTTACTTCGTAGTTCAGCTTCGCCGGTTTGGCCGGACTCCTGCCGAAAACCTCCGTTTCGTATATCGCCAGAATCTCCGGACGGCGCCGGTTGTTCCAGCTCTTGGCGTCGCGCACGCGCTCCCCGCTGCGCAGGGCCAAGGCCTCGGGCAGCGTAAACCTGGGAACTCCGGCTTCGTCGTAAAGCACGTCCGCCTGTTGCGCGGTCAAGCGCAGGCACGCCGCCAGCAGCACCGGTGCGATTCGTTTCAGCATGTACTAGATTGTAATGCCGGGGCCGTCCCTTGGGACAGCCCCGGGTATTTAGCCGCGGGCGCACGTCACTTCGAAAAGCAGCAGTGCACCCGCCGTCGTAACGGGGATTGATGAGAAGACGGCGTCCACCGTGCAAAAAGTTACCAGCTCCGGGCGCCTGTTTTAACGTGATTACGCCTGGCTGGAAGCAGAGCTGCCGCCACTTTCCATCACGGCTATCCTTAGGTGCTCCCTTCTCTGCTATCGTTTGGCAAATTGACGCCCCCTCATCGCGGGCCTAGAATCGAGCTTCCGGTAGGGTCGCGTTCGGAGCCCTCCGGTAAGCCGGTTTGACCGGGGTGCCGCTCCGTATGGGGCCGGCCGCCGCGGGATGCCGCTGGGCCAGCCAGAAGGCTGCCCTGCCGGTTCTCCGGCAACTGAAACTCGACTTTTGCTCGGTCCCGGATGGCGGAATGCAGTGGCACTTGCCACCTCGCTGCCGGTGCTTGAGCCGGCCAGGAGGCCAGTGGATGGAGTTCGAACTCGGGCAGACTTACGCCGGATACAAGTTTCTCGATGTCGTCAGGCGATCCCGCAACGCGGTGCATTACCGCGTCCAGAACACGCTCGCCCAGCGCGTGGAAGGTTTGCGAGCCTTGACGGGCGCAGCCGGCGACGATCCCGACGCCGCCGAGAGTTTCCTCCGCGAGGTGCGCATCCGCGCCCGCCTCTCTCACCCGCACATCGTCACGTTCTACACGGCCGTCCCCATCGAGGGGCGCATGGCCATGACAACAGAGCTGCCCGATTCCGTCTCTCTGGCCGAGCGCCTGCGCCTTGGCCCGCTGGCATGGCGCGAAGCCATCGGCATCACGCGCCAGTTGCTGGCTGCCCTCGCCTGCATCCACCAGCAGTCCTTTGTGCACTGCGACATCACTCCCGAGAACATCCTCTTTGGCGTTGGCGGCTTCTGCAAACTGGCGGATTTCTCTCTCGCCCGTCCGCTCGATCCCGCCCACAACGCCGAATCTGGCGCCGTCGTCGGCAACCCCCGCTATATCTCCCCGGAGCAGGTCAAAGGTGAGCGCCATCTCGATCAACGCAGCGACCTATACTCGCTCGGCGTGGTTCTGTACGAGATGCTGTGCGGACGTCCGCGCAGCCAGTTTGAACTGATGATGGCGCACGTCAATCAGGCCCCCGTGCCGCCTAGCCATCGGCAGGCCAAGGTGCCCGAGTTTCTCGACGCCGTGGTCCTGAAAGCCCTCGCCAAGGACGCTGGGGACCGATATCCATCCGCCACCGCTTTCGCCGATGCCATCGCAGATCTGATCGGCAAGGCGGCCGGCGGAGAATCTGTCGAGCGGGAGACCTCCGCGGCAGTCGATGTCGCCGCCGTCCACTACGAGGCGGCCTTCACGTCCTCAGAGCGCGCGCCCGCGATTGCAGAAGCTGCCGAGGTACCGGAGGCCGCGACGGTTCTCTCGCTCGAAGCGT